>CAMHEN010000015.1 GCA_946184165.1 uncultured Clostridia bacterium
TCTGCACCTTTACTGCGCTTATTATCATGGTCAGCGGCGTGTGGAACAGCGGCGTTACCGACGGCACGGTGCTGGCCGCCACAGCTTTCCGCCAGAATCTGGGTGGGCTGGGGCAGATCGTCCTTGTCGTGTCGCTGATCCTGTTCTGCCTGTCCACGGTGCTGGGCTGGTATACCTACGGGGAATCCGCCTTTGCCTTCCTGTTCGGCACACATAAAATAAAAATTTACCGGGTGCTGCATATGGTCATCTGCGCTCTCGGCGCTCTCATCAGCGTGCAGCTTCTCTGGGACGCGGCGGACGTCTGCAACGGACTCATGGCTATTCCCAACCTGTTCTCTTTGATCCTGTTTGGCGGGATCTTGGTGAAGGATACAAAGGATTTCTTTGCCTCTTATGACAAGGCGAAGATCGAAAAAACGTGATCTTCCCTGATTGATATCAGCGGCAGCCTGGATATGCTGCACTTTCGAGTTCTCCTCCGTGTAATAAGGAGAATCAAAAAAACGAAGGTGCTGCTGATGTTAATTGCAGCCGATCATGGAAACTATTCCATCCACGCTATAAGATTCTCGCTGACTATATCTGGGAGAGTCTTCTCCACAGGCAACGAGCAAATTAAATGACGGCGGCAGGGGTATTTCACTCCTGCCGCCCTTTTTGTCATTTCCGGTGAGTACACACGAGAAAGCCGGCAATCTTCGATTCTTACAGCTTCCTAATGAGGAAATCACAACGCTGTGCTCCTTTTCCAAGCATTCCTGTCCGTTCAAATATCAGTCCTGGAAGCTTTCCATATATCCTTTCATCATTTTCACAAAAGATCTTTGTCAATTCCGGGCAGCCAAGCTCTGTGAAATATCTGTTATAAGGACAGGCAACAATGTCCATCCGGTATTTTCCTTTCTCCTTTGGATGCGCATGTTGACATGGGAGACGAGTTTGACGGCTTCTGCAAGGCCCATATTCGATGATTTTGAATACGGTTATGGCTATGACTATCTTCTGGACGAGGAGCAAAAATTGCCCATCGGCACCACTGACGATGCCGATGGGCAGGATAATGAAGAAGCCTGGTGGGAGGACGAGTCCGAAGAAAAGATACTGGCCTATATCCGGGAAGCCTACCGGGAGGATTCTGATGGAGGCCTGGAATACAAGCCTGACGACGAAGCAATAGATATTCCGCTGGAAAACCTTCTTCTTGATGGCGTTGCGCTGGAATTAAAGCTGAAGCCAGAAGAAAAGGAAGAGCTGGAGGAAACCGAGGGGCGGAAGCTCCTGCAGAGAGAACTGCGGGAGGAAGCACTTCGTCGTTATGAGGAATCTGCACGCACGGTGCAGGATTTCAAGAACATCCATGCCACCTGGGACAAGCTGGATGCCAACCGGGAACGCAGGGAGCGCTACCATGAGCTGCTGCGCGGCGATGTCCCAATCGACTACCAAGTGGATTATCTTACCGCTACAATTATCCCACATTGGCACAACGACCCGATGGAGCGACAGCTGCAGCATGGCTATTTTCTGGACTACTTTTATGACTGCCCCTATGAAATGCACGACCTCACGAGCAAGGAGTATCTGCGACAGATTCTTATGGATCTGAAAGAGAGCCATAGAGAAATCTTTTATTTCCTGTTCCTGCGCCTTTACAGCCCTCAGTATGTGGCGCTCATGCGGGGGCAGACAGACCGGAATATCCGCAAGGTGCGGGATACCGTTCTTCGGAAGATCCATAAGAAAATGTATCTTCAGCTCACACGAATGCAAACGCATGGATATACGCCAGGAGCAAGGGAAGAAAGATTTCTTCAGGAATGGCATCCGGAGGAAGAATCATCCCCTGATAAACAGGAGGACTTGGCAGAATGAAAAACTTTTTTGAACACACAAGTGCAAGTTGGGTACGCTATTCGGACTATGATTGGAAAAGAACAACTGACGGAAAAAACTATCTCGTTCCAGCGGAAAAAGCAGAGCCGAAACCCTATGACCCGATGCAGGTCGCAGAGGATTTGGTTCTTGCCGCCGCAGATATTGGCCTGATGCTGTTTCGCCGGGAATCGGAGAAAACCGTCAAGGAAGCTATTCGGGCGTTTGCTTGTAGATATGGTCTACTGGGAATCATGACCGCGCTGCCTACGACGCCGCGCTTCATTGAATACGAGAGGGTATACTTCAACAAGAATCAGATCATCCATGCGGAAACGATGGACACGGAAGAATATATCAGCTTGTTTTTCCCATTCCGCAAACCAGACTTTCACAAGAAGGGGCTTGAATCCGTATGGAATACCGATGACCGCATGATGATGGCGCTGATCATGACCTATAGGACAGAGCCGCAGTCCATGGTAATGAGCTTTATGCGGGACTATGGGGAACAGTACGAATGGCTGATATCCGTATTCAAAGACTGGACGTTTACCTTGGTGACCGCTACGCTCTACTATACCGATAAAGATACCCTGGATGAAGAAACGCTTGATCTGTACCGCAAAGGCATGGCCTCCTTTGAGGGGAACACCCCGACCTACCATTTGGAGCTGCGCGATCATCCGACGCTTGTCTGGGATTTCCACTCGCTTTTGCTGAACATCCGTATTCTATTCAGCATGGCACTGACAGACGAGGAGAATCCACTGCGTATCTGCAAGCACTGCCAGCATCCCTTCTTTGCGGAAAAAGCAGATGCAGAGTATTGTTCTCTCGATTGTCGCAACAATCATAAGAAGGGGAAAAAGTAAAAAGCATTTTTGAATCCCGTCTCATGAAAAAAGCGGCTGCAAGCATCGGTGAGTTACCGAGTTTGCAGACGCTTTTACAAGAGTTTTATTAGATTTCCCGCATTTGTCCGTCAGTCAGCACATCCATCATGATTTTTGAGCCGAGGCGGAATGCGTAGATGAAGGTCTCACAGTCTGTCAGTACATTAACCTCTCGCTGGGCAGTCATGTAAGCTTCAAACTGCTCCTTTTGCTTTTCGGTCAAAGTACCGAGCAGCGCATCTCCGGCCTTCACGACTTCATTGAGTGCCCTGGAGTATTGGCTGCCTTTCTTGAAGCTGCGCTCACTGGGATGATATCTCCCAAGTAAAGGTCTTCCAATGCCTGCATCTCAGTACCCCCTCAGAAATAGACGAGTTCGCTTAGCACGATCTCTTCGGCACGGTTATGGATGCTGTTCATGCGCCTGACCCATTCAAATTGATCGACGGCTTTGAGCGCTTCGGTCACGCCTTCCCGGTCAGCCATCTGTCGTATAAGCAGATCCATGTGATCAACACAGGCATGATCAATCTCTGACAGGTGCTGAAATAGTTTACAGGACAGAATCAGGTTAGAATACAAGACAGGACGGTTCTCTTGAAGATAGCGCTTTCGTAAGCGGCCATATTTACCAATAGTAAGTTGTTCTTCATCAGGGAGGACAAGATTGGGGATGAGATAGTCCCCGCATTGGGAATACGAGATTTCCATTTTAGATGGCTCCTTTCGTGGTAGAATGATGCTTGCAGTTGCGGGAGTGCCTGATTACTCGGGCATTTTGCTCCTTTCTCCCAACTGCCGTTTCACTTTGCCACAAATGAGCCGCAGTCAGGTGTAGTTTATGAGGGATAAATTCCTCCTTTACAAACTACACCCGGGTCCTCCGGTTTGGTTTGTGGGGAGAAAGCAAGAATGGTAAAAGGCGGTCGGCCAATTGCAGCTGACCGCTTTTAATACCCGTCTCCGAGAGGGAAGAAGAGCTTTCTGGTGAGCAGAGCGCGGCAGTGGGGGAAGAAACTATACAGTCTTGACTGTAAGATACCGACTCATACGATATGTTTATGCATCTTGATTGATAGACAAGGAGCAGGGGAGATGCTATACTAAATAAAAATGAGAAGAGATGACTCCTGTTTCGGGTCGGGCAGGAAAAAGAGAGAATGTAACAAATCCGCTGCACGCTGCCGGACTTGTGCAGCGTGTCCGAAGCGCCGCAGATTGGGCGGAGAAATCCGGACATATGAGCATCGCGGCAGTTCTCAAATTCGGAGGAGAACAGATAAAAGAAGCAATCAGCGTCCTTCTGTCGATGGCTTTGTGTCTGTCGCTGTCGACTGCGGCTCTTGCGGAGAGCGGCGCCGATGAGATCGACTATACCACCGGAACACCGTGGATGGATGTAGACCTGGAGGGAAATGTCACCGCTGATACGTCCACCGACCCGAAGGACAATTTCGCACTCTGGGCCAACAAAGACAGGATCCTCAGCATGGAGATCCCGGAGGGATATATCGCAGCCGGAAACACCACTGATGTGGACCGCAAGGGTAACGAGGACATGAAAGCCCTGTTTCACGGAGAAGTTCCGGAAGATCACGATGCCGGGCTCGCCTATGACTATTACTATCTTGTCAGCGACTGGGACGCCCGGGATGCCCGCGGTGTCGCGCCGTTAAAGGAAATGGTCGATCGGGTGGAAGGGATCACAAGCCTTGAAGCTTTAACAGAATACTTTGTCAAAACGCCGTTTGAAGACCGGCTTTACTGTCTTTGGAAAGAGAAAAACGTGCAGGATACGGAAAACGCAGGTTACAACGTCCTTTCCATAAAAACGGCTACAGTTTGATAAGGGATCCCGCAGAGTATATTGAGCTGACGGCCGACGGGAAAGCGCAGAAAGAAACCTATCAGGCTTTTTTCGGGAGAATGCTGGAGATGCTCGGCTACAGTGAAAAGGAAGCAAAACAGAAATTCGACAACTGTTTTGCGTGGGAGACGATGCTGAACTCCGTCCTTGCCGATAAGGCGGAAAGCGGCTCGGAGCTTACAACCGAAGCCGATACATATTACACCCGCGACGAACTGCTGGCCGCCACCCCGAATATTCCGATCCTCCAAACGCTGGAGAAAGCCGACGGATATCCTGTTATGGACCGCTATCTGATTCCGGCGCCGGCGGTTATGGAAAAGCTGAATGCACTTTATACGGAAGAGAATCTGCCGCTTATGCGGGACTATCTCATTCTGCACGGGATCTATGAAAATGCGGAAGCCCTGGACTGGGAAAGCTACACGCTGATCTGCGATTGTCAGGAAATGCTGTCGAGCGGCAGTCATTACGAATTTGACAAGGAGACCTATGACGAGTCGCTTGTCTACGATGATGTGATCCTTCGCGTTGCCTGGCCCGTCTCAAAGCTCTATGTGGAAAAACATGCAAATCCCGAAGACAAAGCGCGCCTTTCGAAGCTGGTTGAAGAGATCATCGCTGCCTATTACGGAATCATAGCGGATGCCGACTTTATCTCTGACGAAACCCGTGCCGGCGCTTATGCGAAGCTGGATAACATGACCAGAAACGTACTGTATCCGGACAGCTGGGATCCATACAGTTTCGCGGATGTGAACTTTGCTTCCAAAGAAGAGGACGGCAGCTTGTGGGAAGCCTGGCGCGCAATCAAAAAACACGAGCATGATCAGGAAGTCTCGGCGGTGACCATGCCCTTTGACAGAACGATCTGGGATTCGCTGCCATTTAGAGGCGGCTGCAGCTATACACCCTCCGTAAACGGGATCTTTATCAATGCCGCGTTTGCGCAGGATCCCAACTACAGGCCGGACATGTCGGATGAAGAACTCTATGCGTATATGGGGGCGGCCATTGCGCACGAGATTTCTCATGCATTCGATGCGGAAGGCGCGAAATACGACAAAGACGGGAATCTCATCAACTGGTGGACAGAGAAAGATTACGCCGCTTTCAAAGAGAAGAACGAGAAGCTGGCCGCCTACTTTAATGCCATGCATCCGTGGGAGGGGCAGGACTTTAACGGCGAAGCCCTGATAGGAGAAGCCTGTTCGGATATGGCGGCCTTAAAGTGTATCCTGCGTATCGCCGCCGAAAAAGAGAATTTTGATTATGATAAATTCTTCCGCGCCTATGCCGATCGCTGTGCTGTAAAGGAGACGCTCGCGATGGCCATGGCGCGCCTGGAAGACGAGCACCCCATGAACTATCTGCGCGTCAACGCGAATCTGCAGCAGTATGATGGATTTCTGAATTTCTATGGAATCACCGAAGGCGACAAGATGTATCTTGCGCCCGAAGGCAGGGTCGCGATCTGGTAAGCCTGAAAAAGAATCAATTTTATATGGGGGTATGATCAATGAAAATAATCCTTTGCATGCTGCTGGCTTCCCTCGGCACCACCGCGTTTGCGGAAGAAGACCGTGTAGCCATTGAAGAAGTCGGACTCACCCTCACATTTCCGGATGAATTCAAAGAAGAAAACATGAAGGGCACCTTTACGCCGTACCCCTCCGGGGAGATCGACGAAGGTCTCTACTATGTTTCTTTCATCTACAATGCCATGCCCAAAGAGGAACTCGCCATTCTTTCGGAGAAATCCATGGATGAACTCACCGAGGCTGACCTGGCTCTGGTCAGGAGCAAGCAGAGCTTGCTGGCTGCGCTGTATGTCATCGATTTCTCGCTCCTGTCAGACGATAACCTCGCTATTCTGGAAGAGGAGACGGGAAGCAACAGAATGGCCGAGTTCACAAAGAACGGGGATGTGACGACCTACCTGTGCAATCTTGACGAACAGACAGCGGAGTTTCTCCCCAATATCGCTCCGGCATACCAGGCAGAATTTCAGGCTCTGCAGGCTTCTCTTCTGGAAGTTTTGAAAAATGCGGAGCTCTATAAGCCGGTCACCCCGGGCAAAGACCTGGTCGGCAAGACGATCAGCTTCACGGGCACGGACCTTGACGGCAGCCCCGTCAAGAGCGAGGACATCTTCAAGGATCATGCGATCACCATGGTCAACCTCTGGGCCACCTGGTGCCACAACTGCATCGATGAAATGACAGGGCTTGGCGATATGGCCAGGAGACTTGCCGACAAGAACGTGGCGGTGGTCGGCATCTGCATGGACGCCGATGACCAGCTTGAGGAATGCAAAGCGATCCTGAAAGAGCACCAGGCAGACTATCTCAACCTGATGCCTGTTGAGGATCTGGAAGAGCTCCTTGAGTGGCAGGGTTCGCTTCCCACCTCCTATTTCTTCGACAGCGAAGGCAAGCTGCTGTGCATGCCCTTCCGCGGCGCTCCCAGTACCATGGACGCATATGAAGAAGTCATCGACGATCTTCTGGCCGGCAATGAGGTCGCTGTGGAACTGCCCGACTCCCCGCATACCGCTGCCAATGACGAAGGCGTCTACCGTGTGATCGTCAGCGACACCGACGGCAACCTTGTCAAGGGCACGACGATCCAGTTCTGCTCCGATACCACCTGCTCCATGGGCAAGACGGACGAGAACGGCATGGCCGTCTTTAAGATGGAAGAGGGCCAGGTTTATTCTGTCCACGTGCTGAAGGTCCCCGCGGGGTATGAGAAGCATACCGGAGACTATAAAACCGACGAGACCTACTGCGATATCTATATCTCCCTGACCAAAGCCGCATAACAGACGGATCGGAGACCGACAGCGGCCCCGCCTGCGGGAATGATGCAGTTCCCAGCTCTGCTCACAGGCAGCCATTCCCGGCGCAGTGATGCCCGGATCTGTCGAAAGCCGGGTCATGATTCCTGAAGAAAGGATAACTGCAATGACGGAAAAGAAACTGTATCTGACCGTACAGTCCGTGCTCTGCGTTCTGCTGGTGATCCTGCTGGCGGTCTCGGTCGTCTCGATCTATCGCGAGGGCACGGCACGCAAGACGGAAAACCCGATGGAATGGGTCTATACCCGCGAGGCGGTCGGGGAAAAGTTCAGGCCGATCGCCCCGTTGTTCTTCGGTGCGATCGGTCTGACGGCCGCGGGCTGGATCCTCGCGGTGAAGGATGAAAACGCCGGCAAGCCCGTCAAGGACGCCGAGCTGACCCGTAATCTCACGGTCTCGCGTGTGGCGGCCCCCAGCGAGCAGATGAAGGAAGAACAGCGAAAACAGAAAAGGGCCTTCCGGGCTGGCTGGCTGTGTTTTCTGCTGTGCATGGTTCCGATCGCGATCTATGCCGGCGGCGGCGAGCACTTCCCCGACGGCAATCTGGAAGAGATGATCGCCTCGCTGGCGCTGCATATCTTCCCGTGGATCATCCTGGGGCTCGGATGCCTCATGGTGTCGACCGTCCTGCAGGAAAAGAGCATGCTGCGCGAGACCGAGGCTGCCCGTCTGCGGATCAGGGAAGAAAAAGAATCCGGCGTCCGGCCGGGACCGAAAGCGGACGGGATCAGAACGGATCGGAAGGCAAAGCGCGTACTGCAGCTGATCGTGGTCATTGCGGCGGTGGTCTTCCTGATTCTGGGTGTCTGTAACGGCAGCGCAAAAGCCGTACACACCAAAGCCGCAAATATCTGTACGGAGTGTGTCGGCCTTGGATAACGAGAAAACTTTCCGGCGGCCGTGGTGCCGTCCGGGCAGCCGACGGCTGGCACAGCTGTACAGCGCGCTGCTCTATAACGCCCATCTGAAGGGCTTCATCGACGGGGAAATCTATGTCGGCAAGGCGAAATACGCCTGCGTGCCGGGATTCAACTGCTATTCCTGTCCCGGCGCCGTCGGCGCATGCCCGCTGGGCGCGATCCAGAACGCGCTGGCGTCCTCCGGTCATCAGGCAGGGTGGTATGTGCTCGGCATCCTTTCACTCTTTGGGGTCGTCCTCGGCCGCACGATCTGCGGGTGGCTCTGTCCGCTTGGTCTGATTCAGGAACTGCTGCACAAAATCCCGACACTGAAGATCAGGAAATCGCGCATTACCCGCGCGCTCAGCTGGCTGAAGTACATCATTCTGGCGGTTTTTGCTGTTGCCATCCCGCTGTGGTACGGGCTGAAGCACAACCTGCCGCTGCCCGGCTTCTGCAAATATATCTGCCCGGCGGGAACCTTTGAGGGGGCCATGGGCCTGCTCTCAAATCCGGCGAACACCGCCAAATTTTCCATGCTGGGCATTCTCTTCACGCGCAAGTTCATCATCATGCTCATCATCGGGCTGCTGTGCGTGTTCTGCTACCGCAGTTTCTGCCGCTTTATCTGCCCGCTGGGGGCAATCTACGGGCTGTTTAACCGCTTCAATGTCATCGGCGTGAAGGTTGACAGCGGGCGCTGCAACGGATGCGGGAGCTGTGTACGCTCATGCGGCATGGATGTGCGGCACGTGGGCGACCATGAGTGCATCAACTGCGGCATGTGTATGGAGGTCTGCACACAGAATGCCATCTCCATCAGGGCCGGAAACTATACGCTGAAGGCGCCTGCCGGCGGCTGTGCGGATGACGGAGAGAATTCAGAGAAAAAACGCAGGAACGTTGTCAGAGCGCTCTGGGGCGCGGCCCTGGTCCTTCTCTGCACAGCGCTGCTGTGGTTCAACTTCCTCGATCCGACCGTACAGAAGCGCTCGGCCGCGAAGCCCGCGCCGACCCCGACGGCGGCATCTGCTGCCGCAGCCGCCCTCTCGTCCGAAGGGGAACCTGCGGGATCGGAGGAGATCTCCGAAACTGCTGAGACCCCGGCTGACGAGATCCCGGCTTCCGTCAGCTTTGAAAGCGATGCGCCCATCGGTTATGAAATTGGCCTGCAGCTCGCAGATTTTACTGTCCCGACATTTGACGGCGGCGAGTTCCGCCTGTCCGACACGCGCGGCAAAGTTGTCTTCATCAACCTCTGGGGCACCTACTGCACGCCCTGCGTGCAGGAACTGCCCGAGTTTGAAAAGCTCTTCGAGGAGCACGAGGGTGATATTGCCATGATCGCGATTCACTCCTCACTGACCGGCGAGCAGGAACCGGACGACTATGTCCGTGACAAAGGCTGGGATGACTGGCTTCTTCCCTTTGCGCTCGATGATGATGACGACACGCTTTTCGAGATCGTCAACGGCAGCACGACCCTGCCGCAGACCATTGTGCTGAACAGGAAGGGTGAAGTTATCTATAACATGGTCGGCTCTGTCACACCCGCCATGCTGGAATCGCTCTTCCGGGAGGCGGATGCCAGCGCACCCGGTGCTCCGCCGGCGAAGGATCAGAGCGCATGATCGGAAGAAGCGCCTGAATCTTCTGAGAACCCCGCCGACGGGACTCCGGAACCGGACAGCCCCGAAAACAAACCCATTGTCTGCAAGTCAGCCCGGCAGGCCGCGTACTTGGGACGGATGGGCCGGGACTATCCCCGCCCGGCAAGCGGGATGAAGCAAAAGACGCGAAACACGCTCCACGCGGGATAACGCCAATGAAAGAGGCTGCCGGTCCGGATCGGACAGGCAGCCTCTAAGTTTGAAAAAGACGGTTTCCGGCAGCAGGATTCAAGGAGCCGTTGTACATATCGTACCCGGCATATCCGCTCAGCGCTTCCCTACGTACCGGGCGCTGCTGAGGCCGAGTATGACGCGGGCAAATCTGTCGAAGAAGAAGAGAAACAGCCCGTACAGGAAACCTTTCCCGAACGAACGGGCGAGCCTCTGGCTCTCAATCCAGTGGAGGATCAAGACGACGATTCCCACTACCCCGGCAGGTGTCGTCTGCTCCGCTCCGGCATAGTAGTTCGCGCCGCCCAAGAGCAGGAAGAAGATCAGCCCGAAGATCCAGCTCCAGCAGATCGAATACTCCACGATCAGATTCACGCCCGGGATCAAGCTCAGGATACCCAGCCGGCCCGCCTTGCGAAACAACAGCCAGCTGCCGATGATCCCCAGAAGGAGCCACACGATGGGGACGATTAAGATGATCATACTTTGGTCCATACAGATTCTCCTTTATCTGTTGATTTCTTGAATCCGGCTGCCGTTCCCGTAAAGCGAAAAAAGCGCTTCGCCCGGGAAGAAACCCCAGGGATGTTAATCACAAAATGAGTATAAAACAAATACTGCGAAAAAGAAACTGTTTTTTTGCTCGTCTATTACCGACAAGTATTGGTTCTTTTCTCCCGACGCTTTGTGGTCGAAAACTCCCGGCGCTGACAGCATTTGTCCGCGATTGCGGATGCATGACGAAGAAACCGAGAGTTTTGCGGATGCTTTTCCACAAGCTCTCGGTTTCCTTCGCATGTTTATGTCAGAAAACGGGATCGCTGCAAAACTCTCATTTTGCAGCGCGCCCATTTTCTTGCAATATAAGCTGTCAGGCAAATATGAAAGCTCTTGTCTGTGCAACGGCATAGACCGCATTGAGCTGATGTTTCCCCTGACCACAAGGGCAGTACAGAAACAACTCGCCCTTGTCCAGCGGCTTCTACAGCACAGCAGCGCGGCGGTCACACAGCGGTATATCGGTATAGAGGCGCAGAGAATAGAGAAGGCGATAGAGGGGCATGCAAAGGGGATAATAACATAGGTTAGTAATTATAGGTAGATGTGTCACCTCCCCACTCATCAATTAACTATCTCTATATCCTCAATGCTAACGACGATTGGATTTGTGAAGTTTCCTCCGCCCAACGCGTCTATTCCGCTTCCGCTTGCTGAAAAGGGGTTTGTCATATTGTTTGTATTATGCTGATATAAGTAGCCAATGAACTTTAAACTACCAACATTAGAAACGTCTGTTGGACAAGAAATAGCAGACCATCCTCCTTGTTCATACTCTAATCCTTCATAAATCAGATAGCTTCTTTCGAGCACATCCCCCTGTTTATCTAAAATTAAGAATTCAAGCATAATCCTGTTTGGGGTTTCACCATCTTGGGCTTTATAGTTGTTTCTTATTTTGACTTTATAAGTGTGCCCTTTTTCTATCTTTACTTCTTCAATCACAATGACATCGTCATATTCATTCTTTGTTGAATTGCTTTCCTGCGTTTTTGCTATGATACTTAAATCAACACCTTTTTCTTTCGCTACTTCATAAAAAATCTGTTCTTTTTCTTCACTCGTTAGTTCCTTGATTCTACAATCACAGGCTTCACCACACGAGCACAACTCATTACTCCCTGCGGCGGCACACAATATAAGTGACATACAAATAACTAAAAGGGATGCGATAGTTTTCTTCATTGGCGTAATCTCCTATCTTTTCATTTTCAGGTGCTGAGCGCAATTTTTTGCCTGGAGTTTCTTTCAAGCACAAAAAAGTGTGTAGTCCCAAATGAGACTACACACGAAAAACGCAGAGCCTCACTTGCCGCGACGCAAATCTCCATTGCCTAAAAAGGGTGGGGAATTGAGGATGCGTTTTTACCAAAAAGGTAAAACCCACCCTGTTAGGCAATAAACAATATTTGATTTGCGTCGCAAAACTATGATACCACACCTGCCCATCATTCGCAATTCCCAATTTACCGCGTTTCATAACTTTTTCGGTAATTACGGCGACAAGACAGCAAATCCCTCAAAGGGTTTCCGTTTTTCAAAATTATGGAAAACCCTTGGGGGATTTGTTATTATGGGAACATCGTACAACGCGGGTTTCAACCCGTAGGGGACGGCGCCTCGACGTCCCGCGCCGAGAAAGCGACGTTTTACCTCCGCGCCCGGGCGAATGCGTGAAACCGCCATCGTACCGCCGGGCCGCCGAGGGCGTCGGCCCCTACAGAGAAAACGGAATGTGCGGCAGAGAAATGAAGGAAACGCGATGAACGATTTACCCGAAAGAAAGCGGCTGCGCCTTGAGCAATATGATTACAGCACACCCGGTGCATATTTCATCACGATCTGCACCTACGAAAAGCGCTGCATACTCTCGGACATCCGTGTAGGGGCCGACGCCCTCGGCGGCCCGGATGTTGCCCTCACCGACACAGGCCGGATTGTGGAGAAATATGTTTTATCCACAGACAATATCCCTGGAATACACGTCGATAAATACGTAATCATGCCGAATCATATCCACCTTCTCTTGACGGTTGAGGCTGTCGACGGGCCGCCGGGGGCGTCGGCCCCTACAATGGCTGCTGTACCAAGTGCAATTTCCGCGTTAAAGCGATTGGTCAACAGAGAATTGGGTACAAATATCTGGCAGCGATCCTACCATGACCACGTCATCCGCGGCGAGCCGGATTACCGGGAGGTCTGGAACTATATCGACAGCAATCCTCTCCGTTGGCGTGAGGACTGCTTCTATGCGGAATAAAAATGCCCTCTGCTCTCTGCGCATTTTGCAGAAAACAGAGGGTGTTTTGCTCACCTTACGGCGTGCTTGCGTTTGAGGCTGAGATTGTCTGCGATCATGGCGATAAATTCGCTATTGGTGGGTTTTCCCTTGATGCCGCTCACGGTGTAGCCGAAGAACCTTTGCAGGGTCTCCACGTCGCCGCGGTCCCACGCGACCTCGATGGCATGGCGGATGGCGCGCTCTACCCGCGAGGGCGTGGTGCCGAAGCGCTTGGCCACCTCGGGATAGAGGACCTTGGTGACGGCGTTTATCATATCCATGTCCTGGATGGTGAGGATGATGGCCTCCCGCAGGTACTGATAGCCCTTGATGTGGGCGGGCACGCCGATCTCGTGGATGATATCGGTGACGACGGCCTCGAGATTCCCGTCCGCTGTCGGCTGGGGCGCGTCACGGCGGAAGTCGATCCCGACGCCGGGCGTGCGGGGCATGTCAAAATTGAGCTGGCGGATGCGGGTGATCAGGGCCTGCACGTCGCAGGGCTTGGGGATGAAGTAGTCGGCCCCGCAGTCAGAGCACTCGGCAATGACCTTGGCGTTGACAAAGCCCGACAACACGATCACGTGGCAGGCCGCGCTCCTCCCCCGCAGGCGGCGCAGCACCTCCAGCCCGTCCAGCTTCGGCAGCACCAGCTCCAGCAGGATCAGATCCGGCTTGAGCTCCGCGGCCTGCTCCAGCGCGTCCAGCCCGTCGGCCGCCATGCCGACGACCTCCATGTCCCCCTCGGCCGCAACAAGCTCCTTGAGCTGGCGGCAGAATTCGCGGTTCGGATCCGCGGTCAGTATGCGAATCTTGGTTTCCATAATGTATTGTCCTCCCATGTTGCGATCGCGTATAGGCTGCTTTTGCAGAAAGCATCGTCCGTCGCGTTTGTCACGTTAAATTTACCATATGGGCAAGTTTTGCGACAACAGAATACTGTCGAACAATCGGGATTATCTGTTGACATAATACATCATGTTTTGTCATCGTTCAACAGGGAGCGGCAAAATCTTCCTACCTTTTTGCTTTTCTTTTGTCGAATCCTGTCGAATACGGGTCAGCTTCCGTCATAGAGAAGCTCGAAGCTCTCGTAGTGATCGGGGGTGTAGTAGATGAGCCCATCGTTGGAGAAAACAATGCGCTCCGCCCCGCGGGATCGGGCGCCGAGGGTGTTCACGTCGCACTCGGTCCAGCGGCGTCCTTTGGCCTTGGGTAGCTGCCCCTCATAGTTGCCGAAGTAGCTGCCGCCGATGCACATGCCGGGCAGCACCCGCTCCAGCGAGCCGCCCGTCCAGCCGGCGGCCTCGGCCTCCTTCTTGGTGATGAAGTTCGGCGGCAGGTGGCCGTAGGTGTGGATATAGAGGGCGAGATCCTCCTTTGTGGTGTAGCTGCCGTCCTCGTCAAGCGCGGCCTCCTCCGCCTTCGGCGCCGCGGTGGGCCTGGGCGTCGGTTTCGGCGTCGCGGCAGGCTTTGCGCTCGCCGTCGGCTTCGGCGTCTTCGACGGCGCGGGCGTGCCCCTGAGCGACAGCTCCTGCGCGGGTGCGGTCGCGGAGGCCGCGGGCGGGACGGTGCCGTTCAGATCGGGCAGAAAATAGTATACGAGCAGCAGCGCGAGCACCAGGGCCGGCAGCAGCTTTTTCAGTTTCATAATACATCAGCTCCTCACATATATTAACTATTGTTATCACTATAGCACGCTTTTCTTCTCTTGACAACTTCCCGAATTTCCCGTCGGAAAGCTCTTGCTTTTTGTTACACATTGTTGTATAGTGGTTACAGTTCGTTACGAAAAGGGGGATACCCATGGCTACAACCGCTTCGGCGATCTGGCTGGACAACAGCCTGCACGGTTTTGATCATTTCTTTCTGTCGATCCAGCACTCCCTTGGAGAGCATCTCCACCCTGTGCTGACGTATCTTATGCGTTTTATCACCTTCATAGGTGAAAAGGGCTGGCCCTTCTTCCTGCTGGCACTGCTGTTCATGCTGATGGCGTCGAAGCGTGATCTCGGCGTGTGCATCTTCGGTGCGGTCTGCTGCGGCGCGCTCATCACGAATATCATCCTCAAGGACACGATCGCCCGTCCGCGCCCCTTCCAAAGCTCGATCGAATACGAGCTGTGGTGGAACGCGATCGGCTCCCCGGCGGAGGATGGCTTCTCCTTCCCCTCCGGGCATGTGACCGCCTGTGCCGCCGGCATGACCGCCATCACGATGATGCGCGGGAAAAAGTGGATCCTGCCTTCGGTTCTCGCTGTGCTCATTATGGCCATCTCCCGCAATTACCTGATGGCCCACTACCCAAGCGACGTGGTGGCCGCCGCTGTCATCGGCGTGTTCTCCGGCGTGGTTGCCTGGTTCATCACGCAGCTCATCTTCCGCTTTTTGAGACGCCGGTCCAATGTGCCGATCTTCGGGCTGATCCTGGACTTTGATATCCGGGAGGTCCTGCCCTTCCAGATCCCGGAGCTGCCCTTCGGGAAGTCCGGCCGCAAGGCGGCCCCGGCGAAAGCGCCGCGCCGTGTGAAGGAAGCCCGGGAGGAAGATGACGTGAAGACCTATCCCGCGAGACGCCGCCCGGCCGCGGCGCATGCTGTGGAGGAGGCCGCGGCGAAACCCGTGCGGACCCGCTCCGGCGGCGCCCACGATGTTCAGGCGAGCCGCAGCGCAGGCCGTCACGCCGTACCCGAGCCCGGCGCCGCCCGGAAGGCCGCCCGCTCGCGCGGCACCGGCTACCAGGGCAAGCACTGAGCTTTGTCGATTCCATGCGTAAACCCGGCGAATACGCAAAAGCGTATTCGCCGGGTTCGACTGTAATGGTCAGAGTTGTTATCAAAAGGTAAATTCCGCTCACGCAGCGTTGCAAATCCCGCAAAAAGTGATATACTTCATATTTACGGATAAAATCCTTCCGACTGTGAATACCATTCACAGTCGACTATAAAACTGGAGGCAATACACGACATGTCCAAAAAGCAATTCAAGGCGGAATCCAAGCGGCTTCTTGATCTGATGATCAACTCCATATACACCAACAAGGAGATCTTCCTCAGAGAGATCATATCCAATGCGTCCGACGCCATCGACAAGCTCTGCTATCTGTCCCTGACGGACGAGCAGGTGGGTCTCAGCCGGAGTGACTTCCGCATTGACGTGAGCGCCGATAAAGACGCGCGCACCATCACCGTCAAAGACAACGGCATCGGCATGAGCATGCAGGAGGCGGAGAACAACCTCGGCGTCATCGCCAAATCCGGCTCCGGCGCATTCAAGGAGGAGATGGACAGCACAAAGGCCGAGGACCTCAGCATCATCGGTCAGTTCGGCGTGGGCTTCTACTCCGCCTTCATGGTGGCGGACAAGGTCACCGTCCTCACCCGCAAGTACGGGGAGGAGAAGGGCGTCAAATGGGAATCGAGCGGCGCCGACGGCTACACCGTTTCCGAGATTGACCGGGACCAGATCGGCACCGAGGTCATTATGCACATCAAGCCCGACAGCGACGAGGAGATCTATGGCAGCTTCCTCGAGACCTGGAAGCTCCGGGCCCTCATCAAAAAATACTCCGACTATGTACGCTGGCCCATCATCATGGAGGTGGAGCGCAGCGAGAGCTATGAGACCGGGGAGAAGAACGACGACGGCAGCCCCAAGATGGCCTACCGCACCGTCAAGCAGGAGGAGACCATCAACTCCATGATCCCCATCTGGCAGCGCGCCAAGAGCGAGGTCACGGACGACGACTGCATCGCCTGGTACAAGGAGAAGCACCACGACGTGAAGGACCCCTGCGCCCTGGTGCGCATCAACGCCGAGGGTACCGTGAGCTACAAGGCCATGCTCTTCGTCCCCGGGGAGGAGCACGGCAGCCAGTTCTACGGCGAGACCAAGGGCGGTATCACCCTCTACTCTAACGGCGTCATGATCATGGAAAACTGCGACAAGCTGGTACACGACTACTTTGAGTTCGTCAAGGGCGTGGTCGACTCCCCGGATCTCTCGCTGAACATCTCCCGCGAGCTGCTGCAGCACGACCGCCAGCTCCGGATCATGGGCCAGAACATTGAAAAGCGCGTCAAGGGCGAGCTCGAGAAGCTCATGAAGGAGGACCGCCCCAAGTACGAGGAGTTCTTCCGCAACTACGGCGTGCATATCAAGTGCGGCGTCTGCGACGAGTACGGCCGCTACAAGGATTTCCTGCGTGACCTGCTGATCTTCTACACCTCCGAGGATCACCAGATGACCCTCAAGGAGTACGTGGAGGCCATGCCCGAAAGCCAGAAGGTAATCTACTACGCGAGCTCCGACTCCGTCAAGCACGCGCTGAGTTTGCCCCAGTGCGAGGATGTCAGGCGGCGCGGCTATGAGATCCTCTGCCTCACCACCCCCATCGACGAGATGGTGCTGGAGGCCCTGCACGATCAGGACGGCAAGAGCTTCTGCAACGTGGTGACCGACGACCTTGGCTTTGACACCGAGGAGGAGAAGAAGGCCGCCGAGGAGCGCGACATCGAGAACAAGGAGTTTCTGGATTTCGTCAAGGAATCCGTGGGCGACGCGGTGAGCAAGGTGCGGCTGAGCCGGAAGCTCGCCTCCCAGCCCTGCTGCCTGACCACCGAGGGCGGGCTCACGCTCGAGATGGAGAAATACTTCCGCCGCGGCCCGAGCCCCGAGATGCGCAACATCCGCGCGACCCGCATCCTGGAGCTCAACCCCGAGCACAAGGCCTTTGCCGCCCTCAAGGCGGCCTTCGACAGCGGCGACAAGGACAGGGCCAAAAACCTCTCCCTGATCCTTGCACGTCTCGCGGAGCTCCTGGCCGGGGCCGAGATCGAAGATCCTGCCGCCTTCGTGAGCGAGGTCGCGGAACTGTTTTGATCTTCTCCTCTGCCTTCCCCTTGAGGGGAAGGTGCCCCAGTGCGCACACTGGGGCGGATGAGGTGGAGCTTCCCACCTCTGACCGACTTCGTACAAACGGTGAGGGTGACACCTCATCCGTCATCCGGCTTGCGTGAGACGCCGGATGCCACCTTCCCCTCAAGGGGAAGGCATAACAGGAGCGTCTTATGAGACCAAGACTCGGTATCTATATCCATATCCCCTTTTGCGCCTCGAAGTGCAGCTACTGTGACTTCTACTCTCTCGCGGGCTGCGACCACCTGATGCCCGAGTATCAGGACGCCCTGCTGGAGCATATCCGCGAATCCTCCCACTCCATTCGGAGCTATGAGGTGGACTCGATCTACTTCGGCGGCGGCACCCCGAGCTTTTACGGGGCCGATCGGCTGGTGGAGATCCTGGACCTTCTGAAGCTCAACGGCAACGTGCGCCTTGACGGGGAGATCAGCGTGGAGTGCAACCCCGACTCCATCAGCGCCACCGCCTTCAAGCTCCTGCGGCAGGAGGGCGTCAACCGCGTGTCCATCGGCGTACAGGCAAGCGACAACAACCTCCTCAAGCTCATCGGCCGCCGCCACAGCTTCCAGCAAGCGCAGCAGGCTTTCCGCGCCGCCCGGCGCGCGGGCTTTGACAATGTGAGCATTGATCTCATGTACGGCCTGCCGAGCCAGACGCGGCGCGACTGGGCCGACACGCTCGCCAAGATCGTCGAAATGCACCCGGAGCATATCTCCTGCTACGGACTCAAGCTGGAGCCCGGCACGAAGATGTACAAGGAGTACAAGGATTCCCCTATCCTGCCGGACGATGACGAGCAGGCGGACATGTACTCCTATGCCGCCGAGATGCTGGAACGATACGGCTACAGGCAGTACGAGATTTCCAACTTTGCGGCCCCGGGCTTTGAGTCCCGGCACAATCTCAAGTACTGGAACATGGACGACTACATCAGCTTCGGCCCCGGCGCCCACTCCTGTGTGGGCAACGTGCGCTACAGCTATGTAAAGGACCTGCGGGAGTACATCTCCGGCGTGCACCGCAAGGTCAGCATTGTGGACGAGTATGAGGAGATCAGCCCCCTGGAGCGGGCTGTCGAGTACGTGATGCTCGGCATGCGCACCTCCCGGGGCATCTCCCGCTACGACTACGTCACACGGACCCAGTGCGACTGGCGGCCCATCGGAAAGGTCCTGGAGGCCTTCAGGCAGAAGGGCTGGGCCGCACAGACCGAGGATCGCTGGCACTTCACGGTGCCGGGCTTTCTGATCTCCAACACCCTCATCGGCATCATGCTCGAGACCCAGGCCAGCGGCCGGATCGAGGGTACGCCCTGGATCAGCGGCGAGGATTACGTCCCCCGCCCGCTGGACCTGCCGAAGGGCGAGGAGGAGCTCTTCGCCGAGCTCTACGAACAGCAAAAGAAAAGCGACGTCTGACAAGAGGAAACTGATTTGAGCGATAACTTCGACAAGCTGATGAACAGCAAAATATCCGGCTCTCCCGAGAAGAAAGAGATGCCGCCTCCCAAGCCCCGCCCCAAACGAGGACCGGTGAAGCGCGCGCTGATCGTCCTTCTCACGGTGCTGTGCGTGCTGGCTCTGCTGGTATGCGGCGCGGCGGTCCTGGGCTACCGGGTTTCGGTAGACAGGCGCATCCTCCCCAACACCTATGTGGCCGGGGTGTCCGTCGGCGGCATGACCCGGGAGGAGGCCGACCGGGCCCTGCGGGACGCGGGCTTCGGCAGTCTGGAGGGCGAGAGTCTCTCTGTCACGCTTCCGGCCGGGGCCGCCTTCTCGGTGGACTATATGGGCTCCGGCGCGATCCTGAGCCGGGACGCCGCCGTGGGCTATGCCTACGCCCCGGGCCACGGCACCAATGTGTTCACAAACCTCCGGGACGCGGTGAAGAGCCGTCTCGCGCCGACCAGTATCCAGCCCGGCGAGCAGCCGCTGGATGAGGCCTATGTGCACGCCTGTGTGAACGAGGGGCTTGCCGCGCTGGAGAAGAATCTGACCCGCACCGCCTATCTCGCGGACCTGCCGGGCGAAAAGCTCATCCTCTTCAAGGGGGCGGGCGGCATCCCGCTGGATCAGGACGGGCTCTATGCCGCCGTCACTGCCGCGCTGAAGGCCGGGGAGAAGACCCTGCGCTATGATACGCTCACGCGGGAGATCGCGGCCCCGGACTTTGAATCCCTGTTCTGGGAGATCGCGGTCCTGCCCTCGGACGCCTACTATACCGAGACCTTCGAGGTGGTGCCCGAGGTGGTAGGCTACGGCTTTGACCTGGACGAGGCAAAGCGCCTGTGGGATGCCGCCGGCGTGGGCGAGCAGGTCATTGTCCCGCTCATTACCGTGCAGCCCGAGGTCACCGCAGCAGAGCTTGAAGCCGTCCTGTACCGGGATGTGCTGGGCTCCCAGCTCACCTATTACTACGGCTCCACCTCCGAGCGCATCAACAACATCCGTCTCGCCGCCTCGAAGCTCGACGGGCTGATCCTCCTGCCCGGGGAGACCTTTTCCTATAACGACACGGTGGGTCAGCGCACCCAGGAGGCCGGCTTCCAGTACGCCGACGCCTATTCCGACGGCCAGGTAGTCTCGGAGCTGGGCGGCGGCATCTGCCAGGTATCCTCCACGCTCTACGGCGCGACGCTGTACGCGCGCCTCAAGATCGTCTCGCGCCAGAACCACTATTTCAAGGTCGGCTATCTCGACTACGGTCTCGACGCCACGGTGAGCTGGCGCCAGCCTGACTTCAAGTTCCGCAACGACCGGGACTATCCCATCAAGCTCGCCGCCTACCTCAACGAGGACGACTTGTCCCTCGCGGTGGAGATCTGGGGCACGGATGTGGACGGCGTCACCGTACGCCTGTACCACACGGAGGACGACGTGTTTGACGAGGAGCTGCCCTGGGTCCTCGTCGGCAAGAGCGTGCACACCTACGGCGATCTCTATGACGCCGAGGGCAATTATATGAACACCGTGTACGAAAACTTCGGCGTATACTACTTCCACGATGAGGATATCGAGTGGCCCGAGGGCTACGAGCGCGGCGGGACCGACATGTATTTAGGCTAAAAATTCCTGTCATCCTGAGCGCAGCGAAGGATCCCGTGGTTGTCTGCAATCGGTACGGGATTCTTCGTCGCTTCGCTCCTCAGAATGACATTAAGTTTTTACTGTTACAAGACTGCAGGGGCGGGCGTCCTCGACCGCCCGTTATACGTCATCCGACACGGGGCGTCCGGGAGGCCGCCCCCTTCAGTAACCCCTTGAAGTATCGTAAATTCAAATACAGGAGAAGAGAGCATGGAAAACAAGAAGACCTTTTACATCACAACCCCGATCTATTACCCCTCAGACAAGCTGCACATCGGCCACACCTACTGCACCGTAGCGACCGACGCCTTTGCGCGCTACAAGAGGCTCAGAGGCTATGACGTGATGTTTCTGACCGGCACGGATGAGCACGGCCAGAAGATCGAAGAGAAGGCAAAGGCCGCCGGCGTCACGCCCCAGCAGTTTGTGGACAAAATCGTCGCGGGCGAGGGCGGCATCCTCGACCTGTGGAAGCTGATGAACATCTCCAACGACCGCTTCATCCGCACCACCGACGACTACCACGTCCAGGCCATCCAGCGTATCTTCAAAAAAATGTACGACAACGGCGATATCTACAAGGGCTCTTACAAGGGCAAGTACTGCACCCCCTGCGAGAGCTTCTGGACCGAGAGCCAGCTTGTAAACGGCATGTGCCCCGACTGCGGCCGCCCCGTGCATGACGCCGAGGAGGAGGCCTACTTCTTCCGTCTCTCCAAGTACGCAAAGCCCGTGCAGGACCTGCTGGAGACCGGCACTTTCCTGGAGCCCGCTTCCCGCGTCAACGAGATGATCAACAACTTCATCAAGCCCGGTCTGGAGGATCTCTGCGTCTCCCGCACCAGCTTCACCTGGGGCATCCCGGTGGACTTCGACCCGGGCCACGTGGTCTACGTCTGGGTGGACGCGCTCTCCAACTACATCACCGCCCTCGGCTATCTCAACGACCGCTATGACGATTTTGAGAAGTTCTGGCCCGCCGACTGCCACATCGTCGGCAAGGAGATCGTCCGCTTCCACTCCATCATCTGGCCCGCCATGCTCATGAGCGTGGGTGAGCCGATTCCGAAGAAGGTCTACGGCCACGGCTGGCTCGTCATCGACGGCGGCAAGATGTCCAAGTCCAAGGGCAACGTGGTGGACCCCTATATTCTGGCAGACAAATTCGGTGTGGACGCGCTGCGCTTCTTCCTGCTGCGCACCTTCCCCTTCGGCTCGGATGGCAACTTCTCCAATGAGCTGCTGATTTCCACCATCAATACGGACCTCGCAAACGACCTCGGCAATCTCGTCTCCCGCACCACCGCCATGGTGGAGAAGTACTTCGGCGGAAAGCTCCCCGTGGAGCGCGAGACGGACGCCCTGGACGAGGAGCTCATCTCCCTTATCCGGGCCACCCCCGAGAAGTACGCCGCCCAGATGGACGCCTTCCAGCCCCATCTCGCCCTGGAGGAGGTCTTCCGTCTCATTCAGCGCGCGAACAAGTACATTGACGAGACCGCGCCCTGGATCCTCGCGAAGGACGAGGCGAAGAAGCCCCGTCTCGCCGCCGTGATGTACAATCTCCTCGAGGCCCTGCGCGTCTCTCTCATTCTGCTCACGCCCTTCATCCCCGCGAGCTGCGCAAAGGCCTTCGACCAGATCGGCGCGGACGAGAGCCTGCGCACCTGGGACGCCGCCCTCACGTACGGCGCCCTGCCCGGTGACGTGCAGGTCCGCAAGGGCGAGACCCTCTTCCCCCGCATCGACGCGCCGAAGATGCTCGAGGAGCTGGAGCAGGCCGAAAAGGCGGCCCGCGGTCCCCAGGTCAAGGTCAATCCCGTCCTGCCTGAGGTCACCATCGACGAGTTTGCCAAATGCGACATGCGCGTGTGCAAGGTCCTCGCCTGTGAAGCCGTGAAGAAGAGTGAGAAGCTGCTGAAGTTCCAGCTCGACGACGGCAGCGGCACGCCCCGCCAGATCCTCTCCGGCATCCATAAGTTCTATGAGCCCGAGGATCTCGTGGGCAAGACCGTGGTCGCAATTCTGAACCTGCCCCCGCGCAAGATGATGGGCCAGATGTCGAACGGCATGCTGCTCTCCGCCGTGCGTGAGGTGGACGGCAAGGAGGAGTTGCACCTCATCATGCTGGACGACTCCGTCCCCGCGGGCGCCCAGCTTTGCTGAGTCGGAAGGCCCAATCAAAAAATCCCCGGAGGATATATCCTCCGGGGATTTGTATTTTTTCTTCCGTTATGAGTCCGAAGAGCCGTTTTTGCGGCGGCGGACAGCGCGGATGATTGAATCGGCAGCCAGGGTTATGGCCGCGAGACCCAGCAGCCCGCCCGCGCCGATGACGGCAAAGCGCACGGTGTCACTCGGTCCGGTATAGGGGATATCCCGCGTGGCCGCATACCCGCAGGTCGTGCAGACGCCGCGCTCCAGTCCCGCGTGCACTCTGTTCGGTTCAAGCTCCACCTTCCACTCCAGCGTGTGGGCGCCCTGCTCGATCCGCTCTCCGCAGGAGCACTCACGCCAGTGCTGCACATCGTTGTGGCGCCACTCGTCCGGGAAGAAGTGGACATGCTCGGGGCTGGGTTCCGGGGTAGGCTCGGGAGTGGGCTCCGGCGTCGGCTCCGGCGTCGGGGTCGGGGTCGGAGTCGGCTCCGGGGTAGGTTCGGGCGCTTCCTCGGTCTCCGGCTCCTCTTCCACAGCGGGAGTCAGGCGCTGCACATGTATGGTCGCTGGGGTGGACATGGAGCTGCTGCCCAGCGCACCCGCAAAGGAGACATAGAACTCCAGCCCGTCCATCCAGCCGGGCACGCCGTAGATGTTCAGCTTGCTCACATCCCCGTCGGAGATCACCTCGATCATGCCGGGGATGGTATTGACGGGCATCACGTCGCCCGACGCAGGCTGACGGACATACCACTGGAAGCCCTCGGTATACTGGGCGGAGGCTACGAAGGAGGCGAGCCCGCCCTCGTTCACATACTCGTCCCCGGGATTTTTCAGTACCGAGGGGGCCCAGATCATGGGATCATAGGTGCGCGTGAGGGTCATGTAGTGCCGGTCCGGGCTGAGGATATAGCCCGCGGGGGAGTTGTTGAGATAGACGGCTACGTTGTCGGAAAACTGGAAGCCGTCGTGGGTGGCGAAGGTCATGGACACCTCCGTCGGCCCGGTGCCGAAGCGGTTGTTCACTCGCTCCCCGGTGCTGACGTTGTACCAGCCGAACTCGGTCAGATAGATGCCGGTGGTGCTGGTGGCGGCGGTGATGCTGTTCGCGTCCATCAGCGCGACCGGCGTATAGCTGGTCGTCGCAAGGACCTTGGTCACCAACGTCTCAGCCGAAGCGCGCGGCGGCAGAGCGCTGCAATATGTGACACACAGGCACAGGCACAGCAGCGCGGACAGGACTGTTCTCTTGATGCGGCTCATTCCGGCCCCTCCCTTCAGACAGGTAGTTGGGAACGTGAGAGATTTATAAATCTATTTACATAATTATATATCTCTCCTTTGACGCGGTCAAGCATAATCGTACAAAATCTTCAACCGTTTTTTTCGGTGCCGGCATATCTTGTGTTTGACGGCACGCCGGGCGGATGATAGAATATTATATTATGATTTTTTTCGCGTAAAGGACTGGAATACCATGCAAATGATATGCTATGACGCGGGGCGCTGCGACGTGGCGGTGATCGGCGCGGGCCACGCCGGGATCGAGGCCGCGCTGGCGGCGGCGAGACTCGGGATGGACACCGTCTGCTTCACGGTCAATCTCGACAGCGTGGGCAACATGCCCTGTAACCCCGCCATCGGCGGCACCGGCAAGGGTCACCTGGTGCGGGAGCTGGACGCTCTGGGCGGGGAGATGGCAAAGGCTGCGGACAGGGCCTGCATCCAGTACAGGATGCTGAATCTCGGCAAGGGGCCGGCGGTGCACTCCCTGCGCGCCCAGGCCGACCGACGCCGCTATCAGCAGGTTATGAAGCACACGCTGGAAAAGCAGGAGAATCTTCGCCTTAAACAGGCGGAGGTGGTGGACATCGGCGTCGACGGGACGGGCGCGGTCTGCTCGGTCACGACCCACACGGGCGCCATATGGCAGTGCCGCGCGGTGGTGATCGCCTCGGGCACCTATCTCGGCGGACGCACCATCGTGGGCGAGGTGCTGCGCACTTCCGGCCCGGACGGACTCGCCGCGGCGACGGCGCTGACGGGCCGCCTGCGGGAGCTCGGGCTCACGCTGCGCCGTTTCAAAACCGGCACGCCCCCCAGGGTCAACGCCCGCACGGTGGATTTCTCCAAAATGGAGCTCCAGCCAGGTGATGAAGAACCGGAGCCCTTCTCCTTCTCCTCAGCGTCAGCGCCAGAAAACCGGGCCGTCTGCTATCTCACCTATACGAATGAGCGCACCCACGACATCATCCGCGCCCATCTCGACCGCAGCCCTATCTATGCCGGGGTGATCGAGGGGGTCGGTCCCCGCTACTGCCCCAGCATTGAGACCAAGGTCATGACCTTCGCGGACAAGCCGCGCCACCAGCTCTTTGTGGAGCCCATGGGCCTTGAGACCGAGGAGCTCTACATCCAGGGCTTCTCCTCCTCCATGCCGGAGGAGGTACAGGTGGAGATGCTGCACACGATCCCCGGGCTGGAGCGGGCGGAGATGACCCGCTGCGCCTACGCCATCGAGTACGACTGCGTGGACCCCACCGAGCTCTGCACGACGCTGGAATCCAAGAAAATCCCCGGTCTTTACGGCGCAGGGCAGTTCAACGGCTCCTCCGGCTATGAGGAGGCGGCGGTACAGGGTTTTGTCGCCGGCGTCAACGCCGCGCGCAAAATCAAGGGCGAGAGCCCCTTCATCCTCCGCCGGAGCGACGGCTACATCGGCACGCTCATTGACGACCTTGTGACCAAGGGCACCAACGAGCCCTACCGCATGATGACCTCCCGCAGCGAGTACCGTCTGCTCCACCGGCAGGACAACGCCGACCAGCGCCTCATGCCCAGGGGGCGGGAGCTGGGCCTCGTGGACGAGAGCGCCTATCAGGCGATGCTGGAGAAATACGCTGCCGTGGATGCGGAGCTCTCCCGCCTGGAGAATACCCACATTGCCCCGACGGATGCCCTCAACGCCATGCTGGAGGAGAGGGGTACCGCGCCCGTCGCCACCGGGTTTTCGCTGGCGGAGCTTATCCGCCGCCCACAGATCAGCTACGAGGACACCGCGCCCTTCGACCCTGCCCGCCCCGCCCTCTCCCGGGCTGTGCGGCAGCAGGCGGAGATCCGCCTCAAGTACGACGGCTACATCAAGCGTCAGCTCCGGCAGATCGAAGAATTTTCGCGTCTGGAGGAGAAGAGGCTGCCCCGGGATCTCGACTACCGGGCCATCACGGGGCTCCGTCTCGAGGCGCGGGAGAAGCTCGAAAAGATTCGGCCCGAGAATTTCGGCCAGGCGGGGCGCATCTCCGGCGTCTCCCCGGCGGATATCTCGGTTTTGATGGTTTATCTGGAGAACAGGAAATGAGCAAGGTCGTACTTGGTTTTTCCGGCGGGGTGGACTCCGCCGTGTCCGCCGTGCTGCTCAAAAAGGCGG
>CAMHEN010000016.1 GCA_946184165.1 uncultured Clostridia bacterium
GTTGAAGCCGCCGTCCGGCATCTCGGGGGGCTGCTGGTTGTTGAAGCCGCCGTCCCGCTCCTCATGGGACTGCTGTTGGTTAAAGAGTCCGCTGATCCAATTTGTAGTCTCCTGTGCAAAGCTGCTGTTCTCCTGCTGTGCGGTGTACATCGCAGCATTACACGCGGGTGCCGCCACGCCGGTCCGGGAAACCTCCTCGATCACGCCGCCGTTCATGACGAGCCTTGCATTCGGGTCGAAGCTGTTTTCCGCCTGGATGCTGAAGTGGCCGTCATTGAGTGTCAGGGTCTCGGCTCGGATGCCGTATGCCGGGGCTTTGACCGCATAGCTGCCGCCGTTAAAGGTGAGCGCCGCTCTGTCCACGCAAATGCCGTTTGCACCGTTACCCGTCACGTAGAGCGCACCGCCTCCTTCAAACACCGTGTCGACCAGGCTGTAGATTGCGGCGTTGAATTGCCTGTTCTCGCCGCTTTCCGTGACGCGGTTGACGGAACCCTCCGGAAGAGTGAGCTTCAGGGTTTCCCCGCTGACTGCAACGATTCCGCCGTTTTTACCGTCGATGTCAGCACCGTCCAGAACCAACTCCACTGCGCCCTCATGCGGGTCTACATAGACACAGCCGGTGAGTTTTCCGGTGAGGACATAGCTGCCGGGCTCCGTGATGAGAAGCCACCCCTTCTCCTGCGAGGGGTCCATATTGGTCTGCGCGAAGGCAACTGCTGGCAGAAGCGAGAGCACTAAAGCCCCCACAAGTACGACTGTCATGATTTTCTTCATTGTTGTTTTCCTCCTTTTGTGACATCTTTTGCCCTACACCTATGAATACGGAAAATCAGGCGGGAAAAGTGGGGTCGCGAAAAAGTTTTTATCACAACGCCAGCATAGAATAAAAAGCCCCGGCCTGCGGGCTTATACCGTGCAGGCCGGGTTTGGGTTATCGGTCGAAGGAGGGGTTTACGGCGTAAAAGTTTTTCTCATTCAGCTTATCCGCCGCGAGTCTCAGAGCCTCCCCGAAGCGCTGGTAGTGTACCACTTCCCGCTCTCTGAGATAGCGCATGACGTTGTTGACGTCCGGGTCGTCCGAGAGTCTGAGAATGTTGTCGTAGGTGACGCGGGCTTTCTGTTCCGCCGCAAGATCTTCATTCAGATCGGCGATCACGTCCCCCTTGACCGCCATCGACGCGGCACTCCAGGGAAAACCGGAGGCCGCCGTAGGATAGACGCCCGCCGTGTGGTCGACAAAGTATGCGTCAAAGCCCGCTCGTTTGATCTCCTCCGCGGAGAGATCCCGGGTGAGCTGGTGGACCACCGCCCCGACCATCTCCAGGTGGCCGAGCTCTTCGGTCCCGATATCGGTAAGAAGGCCCTTGAGTTCCGGGTAAGGCATGGAATAGCGCTGGCTCAGATAGCGCAGGGAGGCGCCCAGTTCCCCGTCCGGGCCGCCGTATTGACTGATAATGAATTTTGCGAGGGCGGGGTTGGTGTTGCGGATCCTGACGGGATACTGCAGCTTCTTTTCATATACGAACATACTCAGCGCTCCCTCCTCGTCTGAAACTCCCAGGGCCACGGATCCTGCAGCCAGGTGTAGCTGTTCCGGCCGAGCTGGTCAAATTGTGTGACAACACCGTAGCGCTCGGTATATCGCTTTCGCGCTTCCTCCCTGAGAGAGAGAAAGCTCTGGTAGAGATCAAAGGCTTCCCTGTCGTCTGCGTGTGTATCCAGATAGAGCTCCAGCTCATCAGTCACAAAATCAATGGCCATCAGCTCTGCCGTCGGCACATCGGGCGCTTTCTCGTTGACGATATTCATAAACGGGAGATCCAGGCCAGGGAAGAGCGTCCCTCTCGCGAGAGCCTCCGACGACTCATAGCTCGGCACGGAAGAGGTCTGCATCGGGACATAGGCCATGGCCAGCGGCGCATAGGCCCCGGGCAGACTGCCGTTTCGATAAGATTGATCCGGTTTGTTGCAGCTCAAATGAATTCCTCCTTGAAGCCTCATGCTTCATCCCATCTTATTCAGGAGGCATAAAAAGGTTAAAAAGCCGGCAGCCCATTTGAGCAGCCGGCACTCCCTCTTCTTTTGTTCAATCTGCTTTGTATGGAATAACAGGATCAGAGCTCCTCGACCGCGAGCACATCCTCGAGCTTTTCAAAGCTCTGGATGATCTCCTTCTCCATAGTCTGCTGGCTCATGCGCAGCGTGAGAATCGCGCTGTAGTGAAACTTATCCTCCCCATCGGCGATGCGGTTGACCTCCATGTCGTTCATGGGAACCTTCTTGGAGCGCAGGATGCGGACAAGGCGCTGGATCGTGGCGGGCTTGGAGTACTCGACATAGATGTTCACATCGCTCTTCCGGTCGATCAGCCGGTACTCGAGCTTTATCAGCACAAGCTCCGAGAAGAGAACCATGAGCGTCGCGAAGATCGCACACTCGGCATAGCCCGCGCCGCAGGCAAGGCCGATGATGGACGCGGTCCAGAGCCCGGCGGCGGTGGTGAGGCCTTTGATGTGCTGGCGGCGGGTGACGATGATGGTCCCGGCGCCCACAAAGCTCACACCCGCGATGACCTGGGCGCCCATGCGCGAGATGTCGGTATAGAGGTGCATGACCTCATAGAGATAGAGGTTTGTGAGGATCGTGATGGCGGAGCCCATGCAGATGAGGATATGGGTGCGAAAGCCGGCGGGGCGGCGCTTGACCTCACGCTCGATGCCGATGACGCCGCCGCAGACGACCGCAAGCACGAGCCTGCACGTGATGGCGAGCAGGTCCATCTCCCGGAAGAAATCAAAACAGTGCAGCATTTCCCCGCCCCCTTTCAGACTTCGTCGATGCTGATGACGCCGTCGAGCGTGGAAAGCGCCGCGATCAGCTCCGCGTGATAGAGGTGGATCGGCAGTCTCACGTCGAGAATGGCGGAGATGCTGTTCATCTGCTCGGGCTTATCCTTTTCGATCTCCAGCGAGAAGACGCGGATATCCTCGCGCTTGATGAAATTCACGACGCTCGAGAGCTGGACGATGTTCTCCGTCTCGAGATAGATGAGCATATTGCGGGACTTGTTGAGGATGATCGTCTCGATGGCGGGCAGGACCCGGATGCTCAGGACGATGAGCACAAAGCTCACAAAGAGGCACTCGATAAACCCCGCGCCGGCCGCAAGCCCCATGCAGGCCGAGGCCCAGAGTCCCGCCGCGGTGGTGAGACCCTTGACCTCCTGCTTGCCGGTGACGAGGACAGTGCCGGCCGCAAGAAAGCCCGTGCCGCTGATGACGCGGGTGCCGAGGCGCACCACGTCCGTGCGGCGCTTGACGATCGCATAGGCGTCGGCCATGAAGGTGTCGAGCATGGTGTCGAGATACTGGCTCAAAATGACGGTCACGGCCGCGCCGAGCGCAACCAGCATATAGGTGCGAAAGCCCGCGGCCCTCCCCTTTCGCTCACGCTCAAGCCCGATCACGCCGCCCATCAGCATGGCAAGCAGGATACGCGCCGGCATGGAGAAGAGATTCAGTTCACGAAAAATCTGTAAGCTGTCTTCCATACTTGCCTCCCGATAGAAAGCAGACGGAGCGTCGAACCGCTCAACGCTCCGTATCTTGTCAAAATTATACCATTCGCGTAAAGAAAAGCAAGGGGACAAATCGCCTAAAAACAGTTTCGCTTTTTGTACTTTTTAGCCGAAAGCCTTATAAAGCACCGCATCAAATTCCGAGAGGGCAGCAATCTCATAATCCGGGAATATGGGGCCGGGGTTCGGCTTTCTGTTCGGATTGAACCAGCAGGTCAGAATCCCTGCGTTCTTCCCGCCGCGGATGTCGGAGGTGAGGCTGTCACCGAGGAGGATCGTGCGCCCCCCGTCAAAATCCGGGATTTCCCGAAAGCACAGGTCAAAATACCGCGCCTCCGGCTTGTTGGCCCCCATATGTTCGGAGATAAAGATGTTCTCGAAATAAGGCGCTATGCCGGCGCTCGCAATGCGGCCGTCCTGCACGCGCTGTGTACCGTTGGAACATAGAAAGAGGCGACAGCTTTTGGACAGTGTCTCCAGCAGCGCCTCCGCGCCGGGCATGAACCAGTGGCCCCGGGAGAGATTGGTCTCATACAGGGCCTGGGTCTGATCCGCGTCGCCTTCGACGCCGAGCTCTTCAAACAGCGCCTCAAAGCGTTTTACCAGGACCTCCTCCCGGGTGAGGATCCCGTCCTCCAGCTTTTCCCAGTGCCGGATGTTGATACGGTTATAAAGAGCGGCAATCTCCGCGTCAAAGGGCAGCCCCAGCGTCTCAAAGGCGCGGCCCAGGGCATGATACTCCGCGGTGTTGAAATCCAGAATCGTATTATCCAGGTCGATGAGCACAATGGTCCTTGTATCTTTTTCCATACTCATGGCAGCTTCAGCTCCTTGACGGCGTCGGCAACAGGACCCATCTGCATTCCGAGGGACGCTTTTACCAGCACCGTGTCACCCTTTTTCAATATTTCCGGCAGCGCACTCATGAGCTGCCCCTTGTCGGAAAACCAGCGGCCCCGCTCTCCTGCCCCTTCTGCGATCTCTCTGCCGTTTTCGCCGCAGGTGAGGACGAGGTCGATTTTCTTCTTCTTACAGTACTCTCCGAGCTCTCTGTGCATCCTGGGCGCATCCGGGCCCATCTCCAGCATGTCGGCAAGCAGGCACACCCGCCGCCCCGCGAGTTTTGCGAGAGAGTCCACGGCGCAGCGCATCGACTCAGGGTTTGCGTTATAGCAGTCGTCAATAAGTGTGAGAGAGTCTGTATGTGTGACAGAATTGCGTCTGCCGACAGTGGTAAAGCTCCGGATGCCCGCTTCGATCTCCGCATCCGAAAGGCCCAGGGCAAAGCCGACCGCCGCCCCCTCCAGGGCGGCATAGACCATCTGCCGTCCAAAGGCCGGGACGTCTGCCTGCACCGTGCGCCCTGCAAATTCTATGCGGCAGCGGGTGCGGCCCTCCGGCAGGAGCGCGATGTCAAAGGCGCGGACCTCGCAGTTTTCCGATGTGCCGAAGCGGATCACCCGCTGGGGGCAGCGAAGCTCCTTGAGCTTTTCGTCATCTCCGTTGCAGATCACGATCCCGTCCTCCGGCAGGAAGGCGAGCATCTCGGTCTTCGCCCGGAAGACGCCGTCCAGATCGTGAAGGAATTCCAGGTGGGCCCGCCCGATCACAGTAAAGACCGCGATGGTGGGTCTCGCGATTTTCGCAAGGGCGGTCATTTCGCCAAAGCCGGAAATGCCCATCTCCACCACCGCGAGCTCATGCTCGCGCTCGATGCGGGAGATCGTCATGGGGACGCCGATCTGGTTGTTGTGGTTTCCCTCTGTCTTCAGAAGATGAAAGCGCTGAGACAGTACAGCCGCTATCATCTCTTTCGCCGTCGTCTTGCCCACGCTGCCGGTGATACCCACCACGGGGATCTCAAGCGTCGCGCGATAGGCTGTGCAGATCTGCTCCAATGCGCGCTGCACATCGGGAACCAGAAGCACGGGACCGGAGACATCCTCCGGCACATATTCCGCGAGAGCGCAGACCGCGCCCTTTTCAAGGGCGCTGCGGATGAAACGGTGCCCGTCTGTCTTCTCGCCGCGATATGCTGCAAAGAGGTCGCCCTCCTCGATCGTACGGCTGTCGATCACCGCGCGGCCGATGGTGCGCGCGGGATCTTCACAGCCGATCAGCTTTCCCCCGCAGGCATCACAGGCGGCCTGTAAAGTCATCGTTCTCAAAAAACCATCTCCTTGTTTTCAGTATAGCATAGTCGGCCGGGAGAGGCAAAATATTTCTTATAAAAAAGTAGTGCACAGCAGAGAAAGATATGCTATAATAAAAAAGCACATTTTTGAAAAAGGACATTTTGCTATGAATTATATCGTGGTGGATCTGGAATGGAATCAGGCGATGAGTTCCAAATCCTCCGTATTCAACAAGCTGCCGATCCATCTCGGCGGCGAAATAATCGAAATCGGCGCGGTTAAGCTTACGGAAGATATGAAACCCGGCGAGGAGTTTACCGTGGACGTAAAGCCCGTTTACTTCCGGCGCATGCACTATAAGGTCAAGAAAATCACCGGCTTTGACAAGGAACGCCTCTCCCACGGTCTCTCCTTCCCCGAAGCCATGGAGAAGTTCCGCGCCTGGTGCGGGGACGACGTGACCTTTATCACCTGGGGCTGTGACGACCAGCGCATCATGGAGCAGAACATCATCATCCACGATCTGGACTGGGACTGGATCGCGGGGTGGATCAATCTCCAGCTCATCTACAATCTTCAAACCGGCGGTGACAAGAACCAGAAGTCTCTCGCAAGCGCCATGGAGCATTTTGAAATCGAGCAGACGCGCGTTGCCCACGACGCCCTCGGCGACGCCTACAATACCGCCCTTGTGGCGGAGCACCTCGACATGGAAGCGGGTCTTAGCATGTATGACGATGCGGCCCAGATCCTCGCCTCCCGTATGCCGAACTACAAGCCGCCCGTCGAGTCCGAGGGTCCCGACGCCATCAGCCATGACTGCTTTGACGGTTTTACCAGCAAAGCCGACGCCTTCGCAGACGAACGCATGCGCACCATTCCCTGCCCTGTCTGCAGCGGCGAGACCAGTGCGCTCAAATGGATCAATCAGGGCGACCACCGCTACATGAACATCTTCTCCTGCGCCGAACATGGCAGCTTTCTTGTGCGTGCCAAGTTCCGCAAGAATAAGGAAGACAATCTCTGGCTCGCCAACCGCCTGATCTATGAGGCGGACGAGGAGATACAGAGCTATTACAAGAACAAGGCCGCACAGTCGAAAAGGCGCAGCCGCAGCCGCAGCCGCAAGAGAAACGCGGCCAATAAATAATATAAAATAAAATGCTGTGAAGAGTTATTCTTCACAGCATTTTTATCCTGTCAGTACCGGACTTTCCGGGTCACGCCTTGTCGGGCGCGGCAGGCAGAGGCGTCTCAGCGCCGAAGGTCTCCGTATCCTCCATGTGGAAGCCGGACATTTTCCAGCCCAGAATCTCACCGTCGAGGGCGCTGATCACATAGTCATAGCCGATCTCCCCAACGGAGAAGCTCACCTCATACACTGCCTGATCGACAGCGTCCTTCGTACGGTAGACGCCGGTGACGTTTGCGTCTTTCTTCTCGATCTCCGCGTGTTTGAGCGCGACCTCCAGCGCAGCGTCCATACTGATGAACCTGGCGGACGTATTCTCCGGGCTCTCAAAGCGTGCGGTATCCTCCATTGTGAGACCCTCCGTTCCGACGACATCATATCCCGTGGGCGTATCCGTCTCCGAGGGCTTTACCGTCTCCGGGGCGGGCGTATCGACCGGGATAAGAAATTCTGTCGGAGCCTGGGTAGGCATCGGCGTCGGGGTGATGGGGGCAGGCGTCTCCTGCGGCGCTGATGTCTGGGAAGGAACGTCCCCCTGCGGCCGGACCGCCGTAGAGCCGGGGATCAAAGCCTCCAGTACGGGATAGAGCCTGTCTCTCACCTGGTTCGGCATGGGCATTCTGTTCAGATTCAGTCCCAGGACTATGCCGCCTGTAAACGCAAACAGAAGCAGCAGGATCCAGAGCCATGCGAAAGAGCGTCTTCTCCTCTGCGGGCGCGCTGCGTAATTGCCTTCGTTCATGGTGTTCTCCTCTCTGTGTCAAGACTGTCAGCATATTGTCTGCGCCGACATCTGCCGGAAGTACGCTCTGGCAGCGTCGGCGTCGCGTCGGATCTGTCGGGACAATTCCTCAAAGTCGGCGAATTTCTTTTCGGGTCTGAGAAATTTATAAAACTCTACGCGCGCCTGCCGGCCGTAGAGGTTGCCGGAAAAAGACAGCAGATGCGTCTCCACGTTGACGAGCTCTTCATCGCTCACCGTCGGCCGCACGCCGACATTGGCGACGGCGATATGCCCGGACCCGTCCTCCAAAAAGACTTTCGCCGCATAAACCCCGTGCCGCGGTACGATGACGCCGTCTGGAAACTGCATATTGATGGTCGGCGCGCCGAGCTTTGTGCCGAGATGATATCCGGAGTGTACGGTGTCCTGCAGGCTGTGGGGGTGGCCCAGATAAAGCGCCGCCTGTTCCATATCCCCCTCGGCGATCAGCGTGCGGATATAGGTGGAGCTCACAATGCGGCCATTTAAGCGCACGGCCTCGATAATATCGCAGCCGACGCCCCGCTCTTCGCAGTAGGCTTTGAGCTTCTTCGCCGTTCCCTCACCCCGGTAGCCGAAACAGAAGTCGTGCCCCACCACGATCCAGGCAAGGCCGAGCTCCCGAATAATGGTATCCGCAAAGCTCTGCCAGGGCATTTCCATCGTGTGGCGGTTAAAGTGGATAAACACCACGTCGTCGATCCCGTAACAGCGGCGTATGATCTCTTCCCGCCCGAGAGCACTGTTGATGAGCGGAACATCCTTTCCGAACACCAGCTTGTCAGGGTGTACGTCGAAGGAGAGTACCGAGGGCTTTGCGTCAATCTCCTGTGCCCGCTCGATCGTTTTTCTGAGCAGCGCACCATGCCCGATATGGACGCCGTCAAAAAAGCCCAGGGCGATCGCGCGCCTGATATCAGCCATATTCCTTCATACCTCAAAAAAACTTTTGACCGTCGTCATGACGCCGTTTTTTGCCTGACCCAGCATCAGGAAGGCGCCGTCCTGATTATATACCCGGTAGGTTCCGTCCGCAAGGTCTGTCTTAAAGTCCGTTCCGCAGCGGATGCGCTTCTCCTCTTCTCCGGAGGCTGTGCAGGAATTTTCCCGGGAAAAGAGACTGTCCACCGGGAGAAGGACGGATTCGATATCCCCCGCGTCCCGGAGGCGCTGGATCGTATCCAGCGTGAGCGCGTCCCGTACCGAAAAGCCTCCCGCCTCCGTGCGCCGCAGTGCACTCATGCAGGCGCCGCAGCCGAGACTTTCGCCGATATCGTGGCAGAGAGTTCGGATATACGTCCCCTTGGAGCATTGTACATCGAGAAGCCAGTCCTCCCCATCCCGGCCGTGCAGCGTGAGCGCGTGGATCGTGACGGGCCGCGGGACGCGTTCGACCTCTCCCCCTTTGCGGGCGATATCGTAGAGGCGCCGGCCGCCGATTCGGATGGCGGAATACATGGGCGGGATCTGCTGCAGCTCGCCGCGAAAACACGCGAGGGCTTTCTCCAGCTCCGTCTCCGTTATTGAGACGTCTTTCTTTTCAAGGATGTTCCCTGTTATATCCTGGGTATCGGTCGTGAGTCCCAGGCGCAGAGACGCCAGGTAGCGCTTGGCATCATGCTCTGCAAACTGGACTGCCCGGGTCGCCCTGCCGACAAACACCACCAGCAGCCCTGTCGCCATAGGATCCAGTGTACCGGAGTGGCCGATGCGCCGCTCACGGAGTATCCCTTTGAGCTTTATGACCACGTCGTTGCTCGTCCAGCCGGCAGGCTTGTCAACAAGCAGGATCCCGTTCATCGCCAGACCTCTTCCGCAACGCCGACCATAAGCTCGCACACGTGCTCCGGTGTGCCGAAAACAGTACAGCCCGCAGCCATAGCGTGGCCGCCGCCTCCAAAGACGGCGCAGATGGCGCTGCTGTCCACGCCCGGGACAGACCTCACGGAGACGCGGCAGCTCCCGTCCTCCTTTTCGCGGACGGTGATGTTCAAAAGGCTGGACTCGCAGCGTCCGGCAAGGCCTGCGAGATCGTCAAGATCGTCCTCCCCGGCTCCTGCCTCCCGCAGCATCTTCAGCGTCACGAGGGCGACGGCGATCTTCCCGTCCCGGAAGAAACGGATGCTGTCATAAATCATGCTCTCCAGCTTGATCCTTGCGGCTGTGACCTTGCGGAAAAAAACCGTGTTGACGGTCATGATATCCGCCCCGCAGCGCACGAGCTCCGCCGCAGCGGTAAAAGCGGCGGCATCGGTATTGTTGTACTGAAAGCAGCCTGTATCGGTAGAGAGTCCGATGTAGAGAAGCGTCGCCTCCTCCGGGGTTATGTCAGCGTTCATGCACTCTATAAGCTCCAGCACGATCTCTGCGCAGGACGCCTTTTCGCCCACGACAAACGATGCCTCTGCAAAATGGGTGTTGGAGGGGTGATGGTCGATGCAGAGGTCCACCTTTCCCTCAAAGCCATGGCAGAAGAGCTTCGCATCCGCTATATCCACGGAGACGATATACTTCGGTTTGAAGTCCGCCGGAGCGAAGTATTTTTCGCAGTAGGGCAGGAGCTTCCGACCGATCTGCGGATTGGGAAAAAGCCACGCCCTGCGCCCGCCCCTTCGAAGCGCGCAGCACAGAGCAGCAGCGCTGCCGCAGGTATCCCCGTCCGGGTTTTTGTGCGTGACGATCAGGATATTCTCGTGGGTCAGAAGGCGCTTCGCGCAGCTTTCAACGTTCATCTTCCGCTTCCCCATCCTGTTTGATATCGAGGGAGTTGATGACCTCATTGATGTGCGCGCCGTATTCAATGCTGTGATCCAGCTCGAACACGAGCTCGGGCGTGTAGCGCAGATTCAGTACGGAGCCGAGCTCCCGGCGGAGCCACCCGCCGGCCGATTTGATGCCCCGCCGGAAATCCTTTTCGTTTTCCAGGCCCATCACCGAAAGCCAGATCTTGCTGTAGCGCAGATCTCCCGTAGTTTCCACACGGGTGACGCTGATCATACCCTGCTGTACCCTGGGGTCCTTGATATCCCGGAGCTTGGCCGAGACGACGCGCTGGATGTCATCGTTGATTCTTGCGATTTTATTGGATGCCATTGTCACTTCTCCATGCCAAAGGGCGCCGTATCATCGGGATCGGCGCCTGTGTTTTTTCTTTTGCCGACTAAACTGGCCTGTCATTATGCCGATTATACCATCTCTCTGTTCTTCCCGCAAGTGTCAGCTTGATTTTCTGCAGGAGGTCCGACAGGACAGAAAAAGAGATCCCTTCAGGTTTCTGTCCCTGAAGGGAGCGGCCATATTCCGTTTCAGTATTTCCAGCTATCCTTACCCGAGCGCGACATCCGGAATCATCAAAACAAATCCAGAAGAGAAGAAAACCGCACCGGCGTTCGAATGTTCCCCCTCCGACGTCTCGGGGATCAGCTCCTCGTCCGCCACATACTGCCCGTCCCCGCCTGTTCGCCCAGGGTCTCTCCGGTGCGGCCCGCGCCGCTGCCGTCAGAGTCTGTGTGCCGCACCCGGTGACCGGCGCCATCCCCATATCCCGGAGATTGTTGTGTCATCCAAATACAAAGCCCGCCGCTTACTGTGTATTCACAGCAGGCAGCGGAGCGATTTGATCTTTCTTACATTAAGGCAACACGGAGCTGTGACATAAGATGCAGGCAGGATTTCGTCAGGCAAGGCGGAGGACACCGGCGGGTCGGTGCCCGTCAAGGACGACTACGATGCATCACGGAATCCTGCGCCGCGGATTCCGGAAGACACCGCAGGCGTATTGTGCGGTGTCGCCTTAAGAAAGATAGCCCTCGCGGCCCTTGACACCGAAGCGCGCCTCGAGCTGGTGCATCATGTCGTCGGTGATGGTGTTCACGCGGGGCAGGTGCGCGATCTTCATATATATCTCGGCGGCCTTCTCCGCGGTCTCGATGAGGCCGAAGGTCTCGTCCAGATCCTTGCCGGCGCCATAGATACCGTGCAGGGACCAGACAACCAGGCGGGCGGTCAGCATCTTCTCCGCGGTGGCTTCGCCGATCTCATTGGTGCCGCAGAGCATCCAGGGCAGCACGTTCACGCCGTCCGGGAAGACGACGATGCACTCGGTGCACATCTGCCAGAGGGTGCGGGTGAATTCCCGCTCGTCCAGCGTATGGATATAGGTCATGGCCAGCAGGTTTGCCGGATGGCAGTGCATAACCACATGGTTCTCGGGATCGACCTTGAGGCGGGCAACATGGCTCATCATGTGGGCGGGGAACTCACTCGTGAACTTACCGCCGTCTGAATAGCCCCAGAGAAGCTCCGCATTCCCACCGCCGTCGGTCAGGCGCACAAGGCCCAGGTTCACGTCGGGCGCGTACTGGACGTTCTTGAAATACTTGCCGGTACCGGTGACAAGGAAGTATTTTCCGTCCAGCTCCGGAGCCTTGAACCCGGTGGGGATGGTGCGCAGGACCCTGTCAGTGTCGAGGTATTCTCTGACTTCGGCCTCATTGAGCAGGAGGCTGATGTTGCCGCCGTTGCGCTCATCCCAGCCGTGGTTATACATGTTGGTGGTGGTGCGGATCATCTCGATCATAAAGGGAGCAGTGAGGATGTCTTTCATAATAATCTCCTTCCTTATAGGCTCCCCTGAAAGGGGAGCTGGCACGGCGGCTTGCCGCCGTGACTGAGGGGTCTCCTTCCTTATAGACTCCCCTGCCTAAGGGGAGCTCCGCGAAGCGGTGAGGGGTAAACCCCTCCGGCCTTCGGCCGCCTCCCCTTTCAGGGGAGGCAGGTCTTATCTTGTAATAATATCCACGGGGACATTGAAAATCTTGGCGACCTTCAGGATGGTGTCGATGTGGCGGCCGGAGGCGGCAGCCATATGGTGGGTAGGACCTGCCTCGCTCCAGCGGTTGCAGAAGTCCCGCGCGCCGCAGGTGAAGCGGGTGCGCATGTTGGTGTCGCCGAAGGTAAAGATGGGGCCGGGCTCGTTGACGCCCTCCGCCGCGACGAATTTGAAGTATCCGTCCTTGTCCTGGGTGATGCCGAGGTAGGTAACGGGGCCCTCGGCGGGATAGAACTGCGTCAGATAGCCGCCGCCGGTCTTGCCGTGGAAGACGGGGACGATCTTCATGGTGGGTTTCTTGGCTCTGGAGATGTCCGCGTCGCCGGAGCCGGAGTGGCCGATGATGCAGATATCCTCGTCAAAGTCGATGGAGTACATCTCACTGAGCTGGCCCATGCCGGATATGGTCTTGAGGATCGACATCGCCATTGCGACCTTGATGTCGCCCTCGACGGCGCAGGCGGTCCCCTGCTTGATGAGCATGGAGAAGGCGGGGATCAGCATGGAATCGAGCTTCCCGGCGACGCCCTGGGCAAAGCCGTCGTAGTGGGAGGCGACAAAGCCCAGCTGCTCGTCCTTTACCCACTGCTCGAAGGCGACCACATATTTCGCCATGTCCCAGACCTTTTCCACCGTGCCGCCGCCCTCGATGTCGAAGGTATCCAGAATATCCTGGGCTTTGGCGCGGATGGCTTCCTCGTCGGTGATATCATCCGCGATGGCCCACATCTTCTCCCAGTCGAACTGCTTGGTGTAGAGCCACATCCGGTGATAAAGGTTTGTTTCGTCGATGTAGAGGTCCATCATGCCGGGATAGGGTCTGCCGATCTGGGCGAGGTTCGTGTCGCGGAAGCGGCGGCGCACCTGGGCGGCCTTGCACCAGTCGGCGATCTCTGCGTCGACAGCGGGGTCGCCGCCCTCGACAACGCCGGTGATGACTGCGTGGCGCTTGCCCGCGCGCTCGAGATCCGCCACCATCTCGCCAACGGCACCGCAGGCGTAGAGCTCACCCAGCCAGGTTGCGGTGTCGGTGTTGGCATAGTCCGGCGCTTTCTTTTTCTGGAGATTGACCAGCACCACAGGCACGTCCAGATCCCGCACGGCAGGCAGCATGTTGTAGGAGGTGGCGTAGGTCAAAAGCTGGAGGATCACGAGGTCCACGTCGGCTGCCCGGAACTTGTCGCCCGCGGTCATGGCCTTTTCCTTGGTGGTGACGATACCGCCGTCGATGAGCTCAACGGTTGGGGGGATGCGCTTTTTGAAGTCCGCATACTGTGCCTCAAACTCCGGCACGAGGCTTGGAAACTGGGGCAGATAGGCGCCCAGCGCGATGGAGAACACGCCGACGCGCGCTTTGGTATTGACTAACATTACGATCTCCTTTCCTTGCAGGCTCCCCTGCCTAAGGGAAGCTGGCATCCGCCGTCTCACGCAAGACGGATGACTGAGGGGTTCCTGTTTATGATTGATCCGCCTGGATTTGTATTTTCAGATTGCCGATGGCCGTGGCTTCGATGGGCAGGGCGATCACCTTTTTGCCGCTGGCCTCTTCCGTCAGGCGGTTGAGGAAGGCGTTCCTGGCGCCGCCGCCCACGATGTAAATGCTGTCATAGCGCCTGCCGGTATTGTGCTCCAGCTCCCGAATGGCGTCCCTGTAGGAGAGGGCCAGACTGCGGTATGCGCAGCAGAAGTAGTCCCCTGCGGACCGGGGCTGCATACTGAGGGCCTCATCAAAGGCTGCCTTCATGCTCTCAGGGGCGAGGAAAGTGTTTGCATTGGCGTCCACCGTCTCCTCAAAAGCGCTTTCCTCTGCCTCTCTCACGATCTCGTCAAAGGGCTTGTCCGGGCAGAGTTCCGCGCGCAGGCGGTTTACCAGCCACATGCCCATGATGTTTTTCTGATAGCGGTTATAGCCCACCCCGCCCTCGTTGGACCAGTTGGCAAGCCGGCTTTCCTCATCGGTGATGGGCTTTCCGGTTTTCACACCCAGCAGCGACCAGGTGCCGGAGGAGATATAGGGCGCATCCTCCGCCATGGGGATACCCTCCACCGCAGAGCCCGTGTCATGGGTGGCACAGAGGACGACCTTGATGCCCTCATACTCGCCGATCACCGTACCCGGCTGCTGCAGCTTATGGAAAAGCTGTTCCGGCAGATCGAGGGCTTTGATGATCTCCGGATCAAACTCGCCGGTCTCCGCGCTCACCATGCCGCCGGTGGTGGCGTTCGTGTATTCATGGGCTTTGACGCCGCAGAGCCTGTACATGAGATATTCCGGGATCATCAGAAAATCCGTCACACCGCTGAGCCGTCCGTTGACCTTGTCTGTATATAGCTGATAGAGTGTGTTGAAGGGTTGGAACTGAATGCCGGTGCGGCGGTAGAGTTCGGAAAACACGATGCGCTTGTGCACCTCATAGACCATGGGCTCGGTGCGGCTGTCCCGGTAGGCGTAGCAGGGATAGACCGCCTCGTCCCCTCTCATGAGGACATAATCCACACCCCAGGTATCGACAGAGAGACTCTCAAGTTTGCCAAACTTCTCCCGTGCCTTTTCAACGCCCGTCTTCACATGGGCCGTGAGCGTGTCGATATCCCAGGTGATATGCCCGTTCAGCTCCGTCACACCGTTTGGAAAACGATAGACCTCTTCGGTCTGCAGTTCTCCGTTTTCCTCCCAGCCTACGATGTGGCGGCCGGAGGAGGCGCCGATATCCACGGCAAGACTATACTTCATGGAAAATCCCCCTTTTCCTTTGCGTTCATTCTAAAGGATAAAGGGGGACTGTCCAAGGTCGGGAGTTTTCCAAAAAAGTGTCCTTATTTTCAGCTTTGTATCATGTCTTTCTGCAGGAAAGCCACAGCCATCACGGGCAGGGTCAGAAGGCGTTGCCCGCCTTCTCGCTGCCGGGAAGGAAGCTCTCGATGGCGTTCTGGATCTCCCGCTCCCAGAATCTCCATTCGTGGTTGTAGCCCTCCACTTCGATGAAATCCGCCTTGAGGCTGATCTCCTCCGCATAGGCGCGGAAGGTCAGGAAATGTCTGTACATGACAAAGTCCCGGGTGCCGCAGGAGAAGGTCATCCTGGGCATATCGTCCCGTTTTGCGACCTCGGCCGCCTTGTCCCATGTGTTCTGCGGGGAATTGAGATATCCCTCGAGTCCCCCGGCATTCTGCAGGCGGGCGCGGTTTCTGTCCCGGTCAAGCTGCGCCCAGGGATTGGGGGCCGGCTCCCCGCTCATGAGCTCCTCCGCGGCGGGGCGCATATCCTGTGGGACGCAGGACATGCTATACAGAGCGGCAAATTTCTCCGGGTAGGCCCAGGCGTAGGCGATCGCGCCGCGCCCGCCCATGGAGAGGCCGGAGATAAAGTTATCCTCGCGCTTGTCGCTCGCCGGGAACCAGCCGTAGACGAGCGGCATCAGCTCCTCCGTCAGGTAGTCAAAGACCTGGTAACCCGTGCCGAAGCCGGGCCAGTTGGCGTAATCCGTATTCTGCGCGGACGGCATGACCACGATGAGGTTTTTCTCCCCGGCATAGAGCTCCACATTTGTCTTGCGAAGCCAGTCGCTGTAGTCGCCGAAGGTGCCGTGCAGAAGCCAGAGTACAGGATATTTCTTCCCGCTGCCATAAAAAGTCTGCGGGTTTTGAGAGCGCGCGCAGTCCGGCAGGATGATGTTCACATCCGTGGCCCCTGAGAGGTATTTGCTGTTAAAATTCAAGTGAACAAGCGCCATGTTTTTTCTCCTTGCTGTTTATTATTCCGTAAGTGTCCGTTGTCTCATTATACAATAAATCCCCCTGACTATCAAACGGTTTCCGCATCTTTCCGGCAGGATCCCTCGCGTACCGCCGCGGCGGAGCCGAACCGGATCGCCAATACAATCCTTGGGTGCAGTGTCTGCTGCCTGGCCCGGGAGACTGCTATCGGAACAGACGACGGTTTTCAGTCTGCAAGCCGGACGGGGAAATGATATATTCACTCAAAATACGTAATAATATTCAAACTGTTGTTCTGCTAAATCAGGATATTTAGGGGGCAGTCGCTTCTGCTTTATTGGATATTTATGTAATGCAGAAGATGATGCTCGATGTCGAGAACGGCCATATTCTTATGCATACTGATCGCCTATGCCCTGGGAAATACCAACCCGGCTTACCTGTTCGCAAAGGGGAAAGGGTATGACGCACGCGTGGACGGCTCCGGGAATGCCGGGGCCTGCAATGCGTTTATCCTGGCAGGAAAGGCTGCTTTCTTCATCACGGCCGCCTTTGGCATCTTCAAAGCCTATGCCGCCTACAGGATCTGCCGCGGGCTATTTCCGTCCCTCCCCGCCGCAGAGCAGATCAAAGGCGCGGCTCAGTTATCTCCGGAACAAGGACGCAGAGCTCAAGCGCCTGGGCCGGGATATTTGAGCGGATCGCAGGTTTTTCTGTTGCCCTGCGGGTGATCTCATGGTATACTGTTTAAAGATTTGAATTATTAGAAACACGGGGGGATATGAAAAGATGAAAACGCTGTTTCAAAATGGCTTGATCTTTGACGGAAGCGGGAAGAAGCCCTTCCGCGGCGATGTTCTGATCGGGGATGACCGCATCCTCGCCGTCGGAAAGGAGCTTGCGGCGGACGCAGATCAGGTCATCGACATCTCGGATCTCGCGATCTGCCCGGGTCTTATCGACGCGCACTCTCACAACGATTTCTTCTATGACCGGGAGGACGCGGAGAAATTCTACAGGCCCTTTATTGAGCAGGGAATCACCACCCAGATCACGGGCAACTGCAGCTTCTCCCCCTTCGGCGTGGACGAGGACACCCCCTACCGCGACAAGATCGGCGGCGGCCTGTTTGACGCGAAGAGGCCCTGCAGCTTTGCGAAATTCAAGGAGCGCGCCGCGGGCAGGCTGTTCGTAAACCTTGTGCCGCTGATCGGCCAGGGCTCGGTGCGTGCGGGCATCGCGGGATATGATCCGACGCCGTTTACCCCGGAGCAGATCGAGAAAGAGCTCTCCCACGTGCGCGAGGCTATGGAGGGCGGCGCCTTCGGCGGTTCGCTGGGCTTTATGTACGAGCCGGACCGCTACGCGCGGGAGGACGAGATTGTCGCTTTCGCCAAAGAGATTGCGAAGTACGGCGGCATCGTCACGATCCACCCCAGGGCCTGCTCCATCGTGAGCGCGGACTATCCCCTGCTGACGAAGAAATCCCATCTCGAGCTGGGTCTGGACGAGGCCGTCGATATCATGAAAAAATCCGGCTGCCGCCTGGAGTACAGCCACCTGATCTTCACCGGGCAGAGAAGCTGGAAACTGCTGAACAAGATGCTCGCCGTGTTTCACCGGGAGACGGCGAACGGCCGGCCCATCGCTTTCGACAACTATGCCTTCCACTACGGCGCCTCTGTCATTACGGTGGTCTTCCCGGAGTGGTATGCCCAGCTCAGTGATGAGGAAGCCGCTAAGCCCGTCAACCGTATGAAGCTCAAGCTCACGATCCTCATGTACCGCAAGGTGCTGGGCATTGACTGGGACGACATGGTGGTGGCCTACATCTCGGACGAGCACCCGGAGTATGAGGGGAAGACTGTCGTCCAGTGCGCTGAGGAGGAGAGTCTCTCCAACTTTGACATGTATCTCAAGCTCGTGAAGCTCTCCGGCCGCGCAGGCAGCATCTATCTGGGGAAATACTACAACGACGAGATCGTGCGCCGCCTGATGGAGGAGGAACTCTCCGTCTTCATGACGGACGCATGGGTTGAGGAAAAGGGCCTGCAGAACATTGCGGCCTTCCAGACCTTCCCCCAGTTCTTTCTGCTGGCAAAGCGCTATGGCATGCCGATTGAACGGATCGTCCGGAAAATGACCGGGCAGACCGCCGACCGCTACGGCATCCCCGAGCGCGGGTATTTAAGGCCCGGTTACAAGGCGGACCTCACCGTACTGGATCTCGAGCACCTGAAGGTCAACGAGGCCAAGCCGGATTTCCGGCCCGAAGGCATCGTGCACGTGTACATCAACGGCGAGGCTGTTCTCCGGGACAGCCGCTACATCGGCGGCAGGGTCGGAGAGGTCGTGCTTAAGCACTGATCAGCCGATGCGGGTGAAGCGCTTTTGGCGCATTCCGTCCCGCTCCACCTCTTCGCACCACATGGCTGCCGGCCGTACCCACACCGCCCCCTCGCCGTAGAGAGGCCGGTACACCACCATGGGCTCCTCCGTCTCCGAGTGGCGGGCGATGAAGAGGACCTCATAGTCCCTGCCCTTAAAATGGCGGTAGCGCCCCGCAGGGATCGCCTGCGCCGCCTGCTGATAATCCATATCGACACTCCTTCATCATCGCAGCTCAGCCCGGTTAAAAGAGGCTGAGCTGCGGGTATTTTTCGGGAAACTTGGCAAGAAAGGCAAAGCACTTCTCCGGCTCATGGAGAATGCCGCGCTCTTCGCAAAAGGAACGGAGGAAAGACATGAGCTCCCTTTGCCGGGGACTTTGCAGCTCATAGGCCTCCCCGTAGCAGCGGATGTACTGTTCCCTGAGGCCGGGAAAATGCCGGTCCAGCGCCGCATAGTAGTATTCCCGGTTCCCCTCGCGCAGCGTCATGCCCATGCCGAAGCATACAAAGCCCTTCACCCCGACTTCGGCACAGGCCTCCAGAATGGGGGACAGGTTTTCCGCGCTATCGTTTATAAACGGCAGGATCGGCGTGAGCCATACCACGGTCGGAATGCCGCGCCGCTGCATCTCCCTCAGCGCCTCCACACGTCGCTGCGTATTGCAGACTCCCGGCTCCAAGATCCCGCAGAGTTCCGGGTCCCAGGTGGTGAGCGTCATCTGGACCACGCATCTTGTCTCCCGGTTGATCTCATCCAGAAGATCGATATCCCGCAGGACACGGTCGGATTTTGTGAGCACCGTCGCCCCGAAGCCGTATTTGCGGATAATCTCAAGGCACGCGCGGGTAAGCTCCAGCTCCTCCTCGCAGTGCATATAGGGGTCCGACATCGAGCCTGTGCCGATCATGCAGGGCTTCCGCCCGGAGCGCAGCGCCTTTTCCAGAAGGACCGGCGCGTTCCGTTTAACCTCCACATCCTCAAAGGGGTGGGTGAACTGATAGCACCTGCTCCTGCTGTCGCAGTAGATGCAGCCGTGGGTGCAGCCCCTGTAGATGTTCATGCCGAAGGAAGCGGCACTTCCCGACAGGATCCCCTTCGCGTCTGTAAAGTGCATATTCTCACCTCCCGGCATGATCTATTGCCCATTATACCCGACAAAGGCGAAGAATACCAGATGAAAATAAACCGCAGGGGTGGCCCTGCGGTCTTTTTAATAGACATTTCCGTCTGCGGCGACGATGGTGAGAATTCCCCGGTGCAGGATGTACTCATTCTCCGCCTCGTCGAAGAAGCACTGATACAGGTGCGAGGGCTCCAGGCCCCTGCAGCGGATCAGCTCCCCGATGATCTCAAATCCCAGTCTCTCCGCCTGTGCTCTGATACTCATGTCTTTCTCATCCCCCTTTGTTCGTAGCATTTCAGTCTTCCATGGCTTCATAGTAGTCGCTCTCGCTGGCAAACAAGACGTACCGGCCGTTGACCAGGCCGTAGTAACCGGATCCGACATAATAACCTCTCATTGGTTTTCCCTCCTGTTTTCTTTCTGGCTTTATGTTAACAGATAAGCTGTCCAAAAAAATTCCCCCGGTTCTTGCACCGGAGGTTTTTTTGTGCTATATTGAGGACAGATCGAAAACGAGGAGGTGTGTTCTTTTGGCGGCCGGTGATCACCAGAAGCTGAAGATGCTGTATCTTGTCAAGATCCTCTCGGAAGAGACGGACGAGGAGCACGGGCTCTCCCAGCAGGAGCTGATCCGAAAACTGGAGGCCTGCGGAGTCAACGTGGAGCGGAAGACCCTATACGCAGACCTGGAGGCGCTGGAGAGCTTCGGGCTGGAGATCCTGCGGGAGCAGGCCGGGCGCAGCGTTCTCTATCATCTTGTGACACGGCAGTTTGAACTGCCGGAGCTCAAGCTGCTGGTGGACTCGGTGCAGGCCTCCCGCTTCATCACGGAGAAGAAATCGCGGGAGCTCATCAAAAAGCTCGAATCTCTTGCAAGCCGTTATGACGCGAAGCATCTCCACCGCCAGGTACTCATTACAGGGCGCGTCAAGGCCATGAATGAGAGCATCTACTACAACGTCGACATGCTCCACGACGCCATCAATTCCGACCGGCAGATCCGTTTTCGCTACTGCCGCTGGAATACGCGCAAGAAGATGGAGTACCGCCGGGGCGGCGCCTGGTATCAGGTGAGTCCCTGGTCGCTTCTGTGGGACGACGAGAACTATTATCTGGTGGCCTTCGATGCGCAGGACGGCATCATCAAGCACTACCGGGTGGACAAGATCGTGCAGCTGTCCATTTTAGAGGAGGTGCGCGGCGGAAAGGCGGCCTTCCGGGAGTTTGACGCAGTGAAATACACCCGCGGCATGTTCGGCATGTTCGGCGGAGAGCTGATGCGCGTCTCGCTCGAGTGCCGCAATGAGATGGCGGGTCCCCTTCTGGACCGTTTCGGGAAGGAGATCAGCATCATCCCCCTGGACGCGGAGCACTTCACCGCGCATGTCGATGTGCTCGCGAGCAGGCACTTTCTCGCGTGGATCGTCGCCCTCGGCGACGGCGTCAGAATCACAGGCCCGGCAGAGCTGGTGGAGCGCATGCGGGAGGAGACCGGGAGGCTCTCCGCAATGTACAATTAAAAAACCCTCTCATGCTCCGGCCGGAGCATGAGAGGGTTCTGTCGCTGCAATCAGGCGTGAAAGTCGATGGAATAGGTGATGGTGCGCTTCTCCCCGGCGTCCAGCTTTTCCATGCCGGGCTTCTCCGCGAGGGTGCCGGCAAAGCCCGCGTCGTCCGTCCTGCCGAACCAGGGTTCCAGACAGATGTAAGGTCCCACGGGGTTGGCCCAGACCGCAAGCATCGGAAATCCCGGGCAGTGCATCGTCACATAAGGTCTGCGATCCGGCCCAGCAATACCGACGGTCTCGATCCCCTGGCCTTCAAAGATCCAGGTATCCGGCACGTCAGCAAGATAGGGCGTAAAGCCGCCGTCGAGCCGCAGCTCATGCCTGTCCTGCGGCAGGGCAAAGCCCGCGGGATTTGCCCCGAAATACGTGAGCGTTTCCTTTCCCGGGAAAAAGACAAAGCAGTCCTCCTTCCTGGTGTCCGGCGGCATCAGAAAGCCCGGATGCCCGCCGATGGAATAAATTATCTCCCCGTCGCCCGTGTTCTCCACGGTCCAATAGATGTTCAGCCGGCGGGGATTTGCGCTGTCCAGACTGTGGCATATCGTGAGGCTGAAGTCGAAGGGATAGATCGCGCGGGTCTCCTCTGTGGAGAGAAGGCGGTGCACGATCCTCTCCGACGTCTCCTCCAGACAGGCAAAGACCATATCCCGCGCAAAGCCGTGCTGTGTCTTCATGGGGTATTCCCTGTTTCCGATACGGTATTTGCCGTCCGTGACCTTTCCCACAAAGGGAAAGAGGATCGGGGCGTGCCGGTTCCAGACCGCGGGATCGGCCCACCAGAGTCGCTCTGTACCGCTCTCTTTATCCACGACGCGGCTCAGCTCCGCGCCCTTATCGGCGATGCTGACCTGCAGGCAGGCGTTTTCCAGTACATGCATTTCCACGCTGCTCCCTCCTGTATTCTTTATACGGCACTATAGTAACAAATTTTTCCCGCCACTGCAAGGGCAACACCGCATAATTCGGCGAGAGCGATCATGCGCTGTTGCTTAATATATTCCAAGTCTGGGCAAACTGACACTGGTATTCCCGGCGCTTCTGTGATATGCTGATAGTGGTGAAAACCAAATTTTTTAGAAAGGGAGAATTCTATGAAAACTGCAATGAGAAGCTTGCTGTGCGCGATGCTCGTCACCGTGATGCTGCTGACCGCCGTCTGCGGAGGCGCGTTTGCCGATGGTGAGAAGGACGTGGTGATCCTCTTCACAAGCGACGTGCACTGCGGTATCGACCAGGGCTTCGGCTACGCGGGCCTGCAGCAGGTACGCGACTATCTGATCACCCAGGGCAACGACGTCATCCTCGTCGACGACGGCGACAGCATCCAGGGCGAACCCATCGGCACCATGACCAAGGGCGATGCGCTCATCGACCTGATGAACGAGATGGGCTACAGCGTGGCCATCCCCGGCAACCACGAGTTCGACTACGGCATGGATACCTTCCTGGCTCTCACCGAGAAGGCCGACTTCCCCTACATCAGCTGCAACTTCAACTACAAGGGCGAGCTTGTCTTTGAGCCCTACGTGATCCGTGAGCTCGGCGGCAGGAAGATCGCCTTTGTCGGCGTGACCACCCCCTACACGCTCACCTCCTCCACCCCCAAGTACTTCCAGGATGAAAACGGAGAGTTTGTCTACGGCTTTCTCCGGGACAAGACCGGCGAGGCTGTCTACAGCGCCGTGCAGTCGGCTGTTGACGCCGCCCGCGCCGAGGGCGCCGACAATGTGATCGTGATGGCCCACCTCGGTAATGAGGAAGAGTGCCATCCCTGGACCTATGCCGATGTGATCGCCAATACCAACGGGATCGACGTTTTCCTCGACGGTCACAGCCATGACACCGACCAGATCGTCATGAAGAACAAGAACGGCGAGGATGTCCTCCGCTCCGCCTGCGGCACGAAGCTCGCATGCATCGGCTGGTGCAAAATTGCCGCCGACGGCGCCATCACAACCGGCCTCTACACCTGGGGCAACAAGGACGCCGCCCCCAAGCTCCTCGGTATTGAGAACAACATGTCCCGGGCCGTCGACGCTGCTTCCGATACCCTGAACGAGAAGCTTCAGGAGGTCGTGGCAAGCTCCATGGTCGATCTCACCATCTATGATCCCGAGGCTGTTGACGCAAACGGCAGACCTATCCGCATGGTCCGCAGAGCAGAGACCAACCTCGGCGACCTCTGCGCCGACGCATACCGCTTCCAGTCCGGTGCTGATATCGCTTTCGTCAACGGCGGCGGCGTGCGCGTCAGCATCAACGCCGGTGACATCACCCGCAACAACATCCTCAGCGTTCATCCCTTCGGCAACGCCATGTGTGTGATCGAAGCGACCGGCCAGCAGATCCTCGACGCCCTGGAGTGGGGCTCCCGCGCTGTTCCCGGCGAGACCGGCGGCTTCCTGCAGGTATCCGGCCTGAGCTATGAGATCCACAGCTACCTTGAGAGCCCCTGCGTGGCGGATGAAAATGGCATGTTTGCCGGCATCGAGGGTGAGCGGCGCGTGAAGAACGTCCTCGTCGGCGGCGAGCCCATTGATCCAGAGAAGACCTACACCCTCGCAAGCCACGACTACATGCTGCTTGACTCCGGCGACGGCTACACCATGTTTGCCGGCGCGCCCCTGCTCCAGGACCGCGTGAAACTCGACAACCAGGTCCTGATCGACTACATCACCGAGAATCTCGGCGGCGTGATCGGCCCTGAATATGAGACTCTCACCGGCGAAGGCAGGATCGTCATTGTGGAAGAACAGCCCTGACAACCCCTGATATGCCCTGATATACAGGCCGGCGCTCCTTTTGGAGCGCCGGTTTTTCATTTATGTGCACTTGGGAATCAGCAGCATGCGCGTTGTGGTCTCGGCCTCCTCATTGAGCTCCCGGATCTTTTCTTCGCTGGAGTGATATCTCTTGGCCAGGGACCAGAGGCTTTCCTCTCCCCTTCTGACCAGTGTCAGCGTCGGGAGGGTCTCCTGCTCATACGCTTTCTCCTCCTCGAGGACGACCCCGATCACATGGTCCAGCACGACCGTCTCGCCGGAGATACAATCCAGCGAAAGCGCGACCGTGCAGTCCATGCTCTCCCCTTCCGCCTGCGCCGTGACCTGCACCGGAGAGGCACGCAGGATACGGATCCTGTCGCTGTCCGAAGTGTGTTCCAGCGAAATCGTCCTTCTGGCGGCGGACAGACGCCCGTCCGGGAGGCGGTAGAGAAAATCAAGATTGACCGCGGCGCTGAGTTTGCCGCCCTGCGGCACAACACGGATCGGAGAAGCTGCCGTCTGCAGAAGTTCTCCGCACGTCTCCATCAGGCTAACCTGTTCCCGGGTTCGCAGAGTCACGGTCCGCACGCCGGAAACGGGCTCATAGGTCTCCGTGCGGCGCACAAGCTCCACAGGGCAGAGGTTGCTGTAGACATCCGTGATACCGCGGATCTCCAGGCGGTCGCTGCACTTGAGCTGGAGGACCGCATGCACTTCCTGATCCAGCGCCTTCTCTCCTTTGATGGTATCGATGAGATTATAATAGGCGCCTGTGATCTCCGTTCTGACAGTACAGTCGCTCATGCTCTCGACGCCGACGTCTACGATCTGAGAAAAGGGCGAGGCAAACGTGCAGGTGAGCAGCTCCCCTTCCTCTGTCAGCGCGGTGATCGAGGTCTCCGCGCTGCCCTTGACAATGATCTTGCTGCCGATGAGCTGGCAGTCGGAAACCTGCAAATCCGTTCTCTCCGCAACGAGTCTCTCCGGCTTGCTTTCCGGCGGGAAAACAAACTGTTCGTTTACCGCAGCGCTTTTTTCACAGACCGCATTCGGCAGCACAAGTGTGCGCTGTCCCGTTTTTACATGCAGAGCCGGCGCATTTTCCGGAAGCGTCGTCTCCGCGCGAAGCCTCTCCGCCCGATAACAGCTCAGCATCCCTTCGATTTCAAAGGTGAGGGCGATCTTCCGCGGATTGACGACGCGCACATCGCAAGCCTGGATCAGAAGGCCAACCTGCGCCAGCGTTTCGGATTCGGGGCAGTCGGTTTCAAACTCCAGGGAAAAGGGCTTTTTCAGGCGCAGGAAGGAGAGGCCGGCCTGCCCGTCCCGGATATAGAGGACGCTTGCAGAGAGCTCGCCCGTGACCAGGATACCCCGTGTGCTCAGATCCTTGCTCTTGAGAAAGACCGTGCTCTGCACAGAGGCGATCTTTTCAATATCCGCGTCCGTATCCGGAACGACACATTCCATACTCTCCTGCGCCCGTTTGGACTGGCAATTATACTCCCTGTAGGCCGATATCTCCCTGCTCTCAAAGTTAATTTCCATGCAAAGCTCCATTCTGCCGCTCGCGTGTTGATCCTCTTCATGATCCCCATAGGCGGCCGATGGAGATCCCGCGGGGCAGCGACGTCCCCGCCCTGTACAGCGTATTCAGCGCCCCGCTTTTATATACCGAATTATACTAGAACCTCATAAAAACCTTT
>CAMHEN010000017.1 GCA_946184165.1 uncultured Clostridia bacterium
TGACGTCGCGCTCCTCGATATCGGGGGGCATCTTGAAGTAGTACTTGACCGGCTCCAGGGTGGCGGGATCACGGAAGAGGCCGATGTGGCCGACCTTGACGTTCGGCATCATGTTCACCATGCCGTCCACCATGCCGAGACCGGCGCGGAGGATGGGGACGACGGCCAGCTTCTTGCCGGAGATGCGTCTGCACTTGGCGGGGGCGACGGGAGTCTCGACGGTGATCTCCTCCAGGGGCAGATCACGGGTAGCCTCATAGCACATCAGCATGGCGATTTCGGAAATCAGTTCCCGGAACTCCTTGACGCTGGTGCCCTTATCGCGGAGAATGGACAGCTTGTGCTGAATCAGGGGATGATCAAACACGCAAACTTTGCTCATTGGTTTTCTCCTTTTTAAAGTTTTGTGCCGTATATCAACGGAGAGTATACCATGTTTCTCCCGGTGTGGCAATGAAAACTTATCCTTTCCGGGGAAAACTGCCGTAAAAAAAGCGCACAGACGGCGGCTCCGCAGGGCTCTGCGAAGCCGCCGTCTGTGCAGCTGCCGTCACTCCCGCTCGTAGGCCACGATGAGCAGGCGGTTGTCGTGCATGTCGGTGATGCAGGTCGAGAGGGTCAGGATGTGCCCCTCGATATCCACCGGCACGTCGTCCAGCAGGATGGAGCCGGGCAGGCTGTCCTCCCGCAGGGAATCCAGAAAGGCCTGCCGATCGGCGAGCTTTTCGTCCGGGTAGTAGTCCGTGATGCGCTTGTCGCTGTAGACCGACACCGCAAAGATATCATACACGTGCAGCCTGTCCAGCGCGAAGACGAAGATCTGCCGATGCTCTGCCAGGAAATCCTCGTCCAGGAAATCCCGCAGAGCGCCGAAGTAGCTGCCGTCGCGCATATTATGGCCGTAGATCACGGTGTTGAAGGTGTCGAACATCTTCCCCTCCATCTTATTGGTGTAGATGGAGCCAGGGTACCCCTCCGTCCCGTCGATGCAGATGTTAAGATAATAGTCGTCCACCGAGGGGTGCTCCAGGATGGGATATCCCACCGTGGTGCCCGGGATCATCAGGCCGCCGATCACATGGCTGTTTTGCTTCCACATCTCGATCAGCGCGGGGGGCGGCGCATAGTCCGCATACACCGCCATTGCGGCGCAGCAGCCCACCAGCACCAGCGCGCACAGCAACGCGGCCAGAAACCGCGCGGCTCTCCTTGCAACTGTTGTATTCATGATTCTGCCTCCTCCAAGTTCCGCAAAACACCCGCCGGAGCGGGCCTGGCATCTCTTTGGAGACAGTATAACACAAGTTTCAAAAAATTGCGATAGGGTTACAAAATTTTTTCAAAAAATTTTCAATCTTTTTTTATCTTCCCGGCCTCCCTGTCCGCGGCCGGCGCTGCAGGCTCCGGCGCCGGGCTCTGCACCGGGTCCGGCACGGGCTCCCGCCGGACCGCGAGGATGAGCAGGCGGTTGTTCGGCATACCGCCGATGCAGGTGGAGAGCGTAAGGATATGGCTGTCCGGCCCGACGCTCACATCGTCATAGATCACGGGCCCGAAATCCAGGAGCGAGCGCAGGAACTCCATACGGTCCGCGGTATTCTCGTCGTGATAGCGGTCGGTGATATAGCGGTCGTCGTAAGTCACCACGGCGAACACGTCATACACATGCTCCTCCGTGAGGGTGTAGACGTCGATCTCCCGGTGGGCGTCGCGGAAGGCTTCGTCGTTATAGTATTTGAGACTCCCGAAATAGGTCTCGTTTGCCATATTATGTCCGTAGAGCACCGTATTGAAGGTGTCGAAATCCCGCCCCTCCATACTGTTGGTGTAGATGGAGCCGGGGTAGCCGTAGCCGCCCTCGATGGTGATATCCAGGTAATAATTGTCCTCTGTCGGGTGCTGGAGGACAGGATAACGGATCTCCGTCCCCGGGATCTCCAGCCAGGCGATGACATGGGGATTGATCTCGAGACTCGCGAGCAGCTCCCCGGGCGGGTCATAGGGGATGGGCGTCGGCGTCGGGACAGGCGTCGGACTCGGTGTCGGGGCAGGCGTCGGACTCGGCGTCGGGGCGATCGTCGGGCTCGGCGCAGGCGTCGGCGTCGGGGCCGGGGCAAGCTGACCGCGCATCGCCAGCACGAACAGCACCAGGCAGACCATGGCAAGCGTGATGCTCACGCAGACCAGGACCGTGAGAAAGACCTTATCCTGCATCCGTTTTTTCATGGGACACTCCCCTCTCTGCTATCTGCGCCGACCGCCGTTTGCAAAGCCGGCGTTCTGCAAACGGGCAGCGGCGCATTACGCGAATGGATCAATACCGCGGGACAGGGCAAGCCTCCCCTGCGGCATTGATCCATTGCGTTCGCTTTTCTTGTGTTTTAAGGCACTCCCGCCCGGGCTTACGGCCGTCTCACTTGACGCCGTTCGGCCTGCTCACGAGCTCGGTATAGTCGAAGGTGCAGGAGAGGACGCAGCAGTCGTCATCCTCGCAGACATAGGCGCCGGGGACCAGGCCGCTTCTGCCGGGGAAGACAAAGGTATGGTACAGGATCCCCTCGGGCTCAATCTCGAAGTAGTCGATGGTACCGAAGTAGCCGGAGGCCACCAGGTAGCTGTCCATATAGACGTCAAGCGAGAAGTCCCGGAAATTGGAGACGCTGCAGTTGGCGTTGAGATTGGTGAAGTAACCGTAGACCTGAACCGCGTTGTCAGTGACCGCGATGCCGACGGGGATATAGCGCAGGAAGTCGCCGGGCGTGAGCACAACGGCATAGGCCCCCGGCGCGAGGACCCCGAAAGCAAGGATAAACACGAGCGTCAGCGCGAGCAGGCGCACCGGCAGCCCGAAGCATCTTTTTCTCGAATGGATGCTCATGAACAAAACCCCCTCTTCAGCGAAGTTACCATAACGCAAGTTACCATAACTTGAATTTATTTAATCACACCTCCGCCCTGTTGTCAAGGCATCGGGTCATAAAATGTTGGAGGTTTTCCGAAAAAAGTCAAAAACCCGCGGGCTGTAATGAGGGACGAGACGGGCCTCAGGCGTAGAGATCCAGTCGATCGCTGAGGCAGAAGTAGGTGCTGCCGAGGCGGCGGTCGTTGTACACAATGAAGAGCTCGCCCTGCAGGTAATCGGCCTGATAGACCACGGCGGGCACCATGTGCCGCTCCCCCTGCAGGAGGCGGAGGGCCACGTCCACGCACTCCCGCCGCGGGACAAGGGAGGCAAAGCGCGGGCTCTGCGAGACGGTGTACTGTCCGCGCTGGTAAATCACATCCTGCAGGGTGTTCGGAAACTCCGGGGAGGCCACGCGGTTGAGAGCCACCTCCCCCACGCAGAGGCGGAAATCCTCCGTCAGCCAGTCGCTGCCGGCCATAGCGTCGATCAGGCGGGCGAGCAGCAGCAGATCGTCAAAGGACAGAGGGGCTCCGCTTCCCCCCGCGGCCAGCGCTGCGCTGCGGCAGCGCTCGGCCTCCTGTCCGGCCCGGACGTCGCCCGCAGCCGCGGCCTCGGCCATCTCGTCCAGATAGTAGCCCGCCATGTCCAGAGGCGTTGTCCGAGTCAGGTGGCCGAGCAGCAGGAAGTCCCCCTCCTCCGGCACTGGCGTCGGGGCGGGCGTCGGCGGCGGAGAAGCGGCCGGCTCCTCCGCTTCGGGCTCCGGCTCCGGCGTCGGGTGCAGCACCAGCACGTGCATCTGCTCCGGCAGCAGGCTCTGCTCGGCAAAGCCGTGCAGCGGCATGGTCATCAGAAGACAGAGCGCGGCGATCATCCAGCTCTGTTTTTTCATCATTTCCCACCTCCCGCGGCTATTATAGCCGCGGAGGGGCGCAAAGCCTGTCGCATCCTGCGGGGAAATGACCGCGGGGAAGGGGAAGTCCCTGCGGACTGAAGGCTTTCATTTGCGGAAAGCTCCGGCGAAAACGCGGGGCCCTGTGTCTCTTCCCATAAAAAAATTCCCCCGGCATACGCCGGGGGAATTGATCAGTCCACAATCTCAACTGATACTTTTTTGCCCTTTCGCTGGGCGACGGCCCGCATGAGGATGCGGATCTGCTTGACGATCCTCCCCTGCCGGCCGATGACCTTGCCCTTGTCGCCGTCGGCTACATCCACTTCGTAGATGATCTCGCCGTCGGCTTTGCGCTCGGTCACAGAGACCTGGTCGGGATTGTCCACCAGGCTCTGTACGATATAGGTCAAAAGCTCTTTCATGCGGTCATGAACTCCTTAAAATTAGGCCTCAACTTTCTTGAGCAGGCCGCGGACGGTATCGGTGGGCTGAGCGCCGTTCGCGATCCAGTACTTTGCACGCTCCATATCGACCTTGATCTTCTCGCCGTCAGCCATGGGATCGTAAATGCCCAGCTCCTCGATGAAGCGGCCGTCACGCGGGCTGCGGGAATCGGCAACGATGATGCGGTAGTAGGGGGCCTTCTTGGCGCCCATTCTGCGAAGTCTGATCTTGACCATGTATATTCACCTCCATAATAGTGTTCGTATTTATTATAAAATGCCGCGGCATCTTATAAACGCTTACAGTCCGGGGAAACCTCCTCCAAAGAGACCTCCGCCGCCGTTCATGCGGCCCATCTTCTTCTGCAGCTTCTTCATGTTCTTGCCGGTGAGCTGCTTGGTCATCTGCTGCATGGCCTCAAACTGCTTGAGCAGGCGGTTGACGTCCACCACCGAGGTGCCGGAGCCCGCGGCGATGCGCTTCTTGCGGCTGGAGTTGAGGATGGAGGGGTTCTCCCGCTCGGCCCTGGTCATGGAGAGGATGATGGCCTCCTGCCGGGCCATGGCCTTGTCGTCGATCTTCGCGCCCTTGAGGGCCTTCGCGTCGACGCCGGGGATCATGCCCATGATGCTCTCCAGATCGCCCATGTTCTTGAGCTGGTTCATCTGCTCAAGATAATCGTTCAGGGTGAAGCGGTTTGAGCGCAGCTTCTCGGCAGCCTCGAGCGCCTTCTTCTCGTCGAAGGTCTGCTGGGCCTTCTCGATGAGGGTGAGCATGTCGCCCATGCCGAGGATGCGGGAGGCCATGCGGTCGGGATAGAAGGGCTCGATCATATCGAGCTTTTCGCCCACACCGATGAACTTGATGGGCTTGCCCGTGGCGGCCGTGATGGACAGGGCCGCGCCGCCTCTCGCGTCGCCGTCGAGCTTGGTGAGCATGACGCCCGTCACGTCCAGCGCCTCGTCAAAGGCGGAGGCGGCACTCACGGCGTCCTGGCCGGTCATGGCGTCCACGACGAGGAGGATCTCGGCGGGCTCCACGGCGGCCTTGATGTTTCGGAGCTCGTCCATGAGCTGGGCGTCAATGTGCAGGCGGCCCGCGGTGTCGAGGAACACGAGGTCGTTGCCGTGCTTTTTCGCGTGCTCCACGGCGGCCTTCGCGATGTCCACGGGGTTCGAAGTGCCCATCTGGAAGACGGGGATGTTGAGCTGGGCGCCCACGGTCTCAAGCTGCTTGATGGCGGCGGGGCGGTAGATATCGCAGGCCGCGAGCAGCGGGCGCTTGCCCTGCTTGCGCATGTAGCCCGCGAGCTTTGCGCCGTTGGTGGTCTTTCCCGCGCCCTGAAGACCCACCAGCATCACCACGCTGGGGGACCTGGAGCTGAGATTGAGCTTGCGGTTTTCGCTGCCCATCAGATCGCAGAGCTCCTGGTTCACGATCTTGATGACCATCTGGGCGGGGTTCAGAGCCTCGAGCACGTCGGTGCCCACGGCCTTTGCGGTGACGGCCTTGGTGAAGTCGCGCACCACCTTGTAGCTCACGTCCGCCTCTAAAAGGGCCATGCGCACCTCGCGCATCGCCTCTTTCACGTCGTTCTCGGTGAGCCTGCCCTTGCCGCGCAGCTTTTTGAACGCCTCGTTCAGTTTTTCGGATAAGCTCTCAAACGCCATCGTTCAAATCCCACTCCTCGATCCGCTCGACCTCCGACATGATCTGTCGGGCGATCTCCTGTGGCCTGCCCTCGGTCAGTTCCGCGATTACCCGCGCCCGCTCCGCGATAAAGCCCAGCGCGTGCCGGGTCCTCTCAAAGCGCCGGATGAGCCCCGTCTTCTCCTCGATCTCCTGCATGGCGCCCTCGCCGCGGCGGATGTTGTCCCACACGCCCTGGCGGGAGATGCCCAATTGCTCGGCAATCTCCGAGAGGGACAGGTCCTCGTTATAGTGCAGGTCGCAGCACTCTCTCTGCTTGTCGGTCAGAAGCTCACCGTAGAAATCCAGCAGCATGCTCTGTGTCCTTCTGCTCACTTCCACAGCGATCCCTCCTTTAAGCATACGCAGTATACACGCCGAAATTCTTCCTGTCAAGTGTTTTTTCTTGTCAGCACAATCGTTTCATAAAAATGCCTTGGGGCATTTTTATGAAACGAGAGGGGGCTTACAGCCCGCTGCGCGCACTCGCTCGCGGGAGTCGCTCGCACACTTGCGGGCTGAGAGGAGTTTTTCCGAGGTACACGCCCCCGGAAAAAACGATCACAATTGTTTTTCGCCTTGTGAGGGGAAAAATCAGAGGGGTGTTCCCCTCTGTACTTCCCCATTTGAAATGCAAACGTCCGCGGCTGTCCGCGCATATCCCGGGCAGAATGGGAAAAACTGCATGGTGAATTCTGTTTACCGGGGGGAACGGACAAAACTATGGACAGCATGAATCTGATCCCATACATCGAGGACGAAAGGCTCGCGGAATATGCCGCCTCCTGCGCGAGGACCCTGCGCGCCGACGGGGAGCTGGACGGCGGCCCGGAAGCGAAGGAGCTGCGGCGCTGCTTATCCGCGGCGGAGCGCTGCCACCGGCTGCTCCGGCGGCGCTATGAGGGGGCGGCGCGGATCCCGGCGGCCTGCGAATGGCTGCTGGACAACTTCTACCTCATTCAGCGGGAGTACCCGCCCGTCCGCCGGACCTTGAGAAGCTGCGAGCGTCAGCGGAGCTGCCGGGGCAGGCTTCTGATGGCGGAGCTCGCGGGTGCGCTGCTGCAGGCCGGAAACGGGAGCCTGAGCGCGGAGCGCTGCGCCGTGTTTCTGCAGGGCTTCCAGACCGTCACGGTGCTGCAGCGGCGGGAGCTCACCCTCTTTCCCGCGGTTCTCAGGGCGGTGATCCTCGAGGCCATCGCCCATCTGTGCGAAAAGCTCAGCGCAACGAGCGAGCCGGAGGCGCTCGCAGAACCCATGGGCACCCTCTTCCGTTCGCTCATCCTGCTTTCCGGGATGGATCTCGACGCGGTGCTGGAGCGGGCCGACGTGCCCTGCAGGATCCTCTCGGAAGAGGCGGAGGGGAGCTTTCCCCGTATGGATCGCCTCACGAAGGAGGATTATCTCCGCCGCCTGTCGGCGCTTGCACGCAGGCGGGGCACAGAGGAGCAGGACCTCGCCCGGGAGCTGGTGGAGAAGGCCCGGCGGGAGGGGCGGCATGTGGGCTTTCTTCTCTTCTCCCCGCCGGGAGAGTTCCGCGCCCGGGCCTATCTCACGGCGCTGGCCGCCCTCTGCGTGTTCGGCTGCATCGGGGCCTTCGCCCTCTTCGGGGAGGCGCTGCCCGCCCTTCTCCTGCTTTTGCCCCTGTGGTCCCTCGGCAAGGGCTTTGTGGATTTTCTGCTTTTGCACTTTATCCGTCCCCATCCGCTGCCGCGGCTCGATCTCTCGGATGGGGTGCCGGAGGAGGGGAGGACGATCTGCGTCCTGTCGGCCCTTTTAGGCTGCGTGGATCCCGGGCGGCTTGAGGAGCTGCGCCTCGCCTCCCGGCACGAGGGATCTGCGCTTCTCTTCGGCCTTCTGGCGGATCTCCCGGCGGCAAAGCGCGCTGTGATGCCCGGGGACGAGGCGCTGATCTCAGACGCCAAAGCCTGTGTGGAGGCCCTCAACCGCAAATACGGCGGCGGCTTTTATCTTTTCCTTCGCGAGCGCTGCTTCGACGGGGAGAGCTACACAGGCTATGAGCGCAAGCGCGGGGCCCTCACGGAGCTTGCAAAGCTCCTCGGCGGCCGTCCCTCGGCCCTCCGGGTCACCGGGGACCGGGAGGCGCTGCGCGGCACGCGCTACATCCTCTCCCTCGACGCGGACACACGGGTCTTTCCCGGGTCCCTCGGCCAGCTCATCGGCGCAGCCCTGCACCCGATGAACGTGCCGCAGCCGGGGCCGGACGGCTTTCCGGTCTCCGGCCACGCGGTGATTCACCCCCGGGTGGAGACGGAGCTCGAGAGCGCCGGGGCCACGGACTTCGCCCTCATCTTCGCCGGGCCCGGCGGCAGCGACCCCTACGGCGGTCTCAGCACCGAGCTCTACATGGACGCCTTCGGCTCCGGCGGCTTTGCGGGCAAGGGCATTTTGGACGCGGAATACCTCCTGCGCTGCGGGGAGATGCTCCCCCGGGGCAGGGTTTTGAGCCACGACGCCCTGGAGGGGGCATATCTCCGCGGGGCGTATATGAGCGACGCCGCCTTTGTGGACGCCTTCCCCGCAAGGCCCCTCGCCTGGTTCAAACGTCTGCACCGCTGGATCCGGGGCGACTGGCAGAACGCCCCCTGGATCTTCCGCCCCGAGCTTCCTCTGATAGAGCGCTTTCGTCTGCTGGACAGTCTCAGGCGGAGTCTCGTTGCCCCGCTCACGCTGACAGCCATGCTGCTGGGGATCGCCTGTGAGAGCCTCGGCCTGCGTCTTGCGGGTCTCGCCGCGCTGCTCACGCTTTTGCAGGATCTGCTGCTCGCGCTCGCGGAGCACGGCCTCAGGCGGGAGGAGGGGCGGGTGCGCCTCCGGCGGCACACAAGGCTTCTCACCGGTCTCGGCGGCGCCATCGTGCGCAGCTTCATGCGCCTGTGGCTGCTGCCTTTTGAGGCGTGGGTCTCCCTCACGGCGATCCTCACCGCCCTCTGGCGGATGCTGGTGAGCCACCGGCGGCTTCTGCAGTGGACCACCTTTGCCGAATTGCGCGCCACCGCCGCCCTCTCCGAGCATGTGCACGCCATGTGGCCCTGCGTGGTGCTGGGGGTTTTGCTGATGGGCTTTGCGCCGGAAGCTCTCGGTAAGGCCGCGGGATTCATGTGGCTTTTGTCCCCGGCAGCCTGCGCCGCCCTGGCGCTCCCGGCGGTCTCCGCCGCGCCCCTCTCCGTGCGGGACAGCGACCTTCTGCACAGGAGTCTCACAGAGTGCTGGGGCTATTACCGGGATCTTGCGGGAGAGGAGGACCACTTTCTTCCGCCGGACAACTTTCAGCAGCAGCCCCCCGTGGGCGCGGCGCACCGGACCTCCCCCACGAACATCGGCCTCGCCCTCGCCTCTGCCGCGGCCCTCGGTACGGCGGGGGTGATCCCGCGGGCGGAGGCCGCCGCCTTCATCCGCCGGATGCTGCCCGCCCTCGAGACCATGGAGCGGCACCGGGGCCATTTCTTCAACTGGTACGACACGCGCACCCTCCGTCCCCTGCGCCCGCGCTTTGTCTCCACCGTGGACAGCGGCAATCTCTGCGCGGGGCTGATCGTCGTCTGTGCGGCTCTGAGGCGCTGGGGCGAGACGGAGCATGAGCGGCGGCTGCGCGCGCTTCTTGACGGGATGGACTTTGCCCCGCTCTTCGACGCCCGGCGGGAGCTGTTTTATATCTGCTTTGACACGGAGAAGGAGCGGGGCGCGGGCGGCTGGTACGATCTGATGGCGAGCGAGGCCATGCTCACGAGTTATATCGCCCTCGCCCGGGGCCAGGTCCCCCTGCGCCACTGGAAGCGTCTGAGCCGCGCCCAGCTCCAGAAGGACGGCTACCGGGGCCTTGCGAGCTGGACAGGCACCATGTTTGAATACCTCATGCCCATGCTGTTTCTGCCCCTCTACCGCTCGAGTCTTCTCTATGAGAGCGCCCGCTTCTGCGTCTATGCCCAGAAGCGGCGTCACCTGCCCGGCAAGCCCTGGGGCATCTCCGAGAGCGCCTACTACGCTCTGGACGCCGCCCTCAATTATCGCTACAAGGCCCACGGCTGCCCCGCTCTCGCCCTCAAGCGCGGGCAGGGGGAGGATCTCGTCATCGCCCCCTACGCGAGCTTTCTGGCTCTCGCGGCGGAGCCCGCCGCCGCGGTACGCAATCTGCGGCGGCTGCGGGACCTCGGCGCACTGGGCCGCTGGGGTTATATTGAGGCGCTGGACTTCACCCCCGGCCGCTGCACGAGGCCGGACGGGGAGCAGGTGCGCTGCTGGATGGCGCACCACGTGGGCATGAGTATCCTCGCCGCCGTGAACACCCTGGACCGCGGGCTCGTGCGGGATCTCTTCATGAGTGAGCCGGAGATGGCGGCCTTTACCCTCCTTTTGCAGGAAAAGCTGCCGGACTCCGCCGCCGTCATCCGCCGGGACCGCAGCCCGATGCCGGAGCGCCCTGCCAAGCATATTCGCCGCCCCTGGGCGGAGAGCGCCGCATGCGGCGAAAAGCCCGGGGCCTGTCTCCTCTCGAACGGGGCCTACAACCTGCGCATAAAGGATACCGGCGAGAGCGCAGCCTTTCTTGGCGAGACGCTCATCTACCGCCCGGAGGGGGACGATCCCGGCCTCTCCCTCACGCTCGACGGGGAGGCGCTCTTCCCCGCCGCGGCTCCCGTCCGGCGGGAGTTTGGGGAGGAGCGCTGCCGCTTCTTCTATTCCTGGGGCACTCTCACCCGCCAGAGTGCGGAGGGGGAACCGGGAGAGGCGATCCTGCTCGCGCTCGGCCCCGCTGCCGCCCCTTGCACAGTTACGCTCCGCTTTGCGCCCATCCTGGCCGACGAGCGGGACTGGGAGAGCCACCGGGCCTACTGGCAGCTCGGCATGACGGCGGAGGAGCAAAACGGGAAGCTCCTGCTGCGCCGTCTCTCCAAAACCGGCGGGGAAGAGCTCTGGCTCTGCCTTGCCGCCGACCGGCCCGCAGCCTTTGACGCGGAAAAGCGCGGCGGCCTCGGTGCGCTTCTTTCCCCCCTTGTCGCGGCCCGGGTGGAGCTGCACCCCTCCGGGAACGGAAGGACGGAGCTGCGCCTCGCCCTCGCCCTCGGCAAAAGCAGCCGCGAGGCGCTGGACGCCGCCGAAAGGATACTTGAGAACGCCGGCGCCCCCGGCAGCATGGTCAGGGCTGCGGCCCAGCGCCTTGGCATGAGCGGGGAGGAGGTGGGCGAGGCCATGGCCCTCTGCCTTCCGCTGTGGGAAAACCGGCTCTCCGACGCGGCTGCGAAGCGCGAGCTCTGGCGCTGGGGCATATCCGGGGACTACCCCCTTGTCTGCTGCCGGACCGGAGCCGCGGAGTTTGCGTGGCTGCTGCGTGCCTTCTGCCTGCTGAAGTGCTGTGGGCTGGAGGCGGAGCTCGTGTGTCTCTCGGAGGAGCAGGGCGAATATCTCCAGCCCCGGCTGCGGGAACTGGAGCGGCGCCTCGCCGCCTTCGGGCTGGAGGCGCTGCTGGGGGCGCGAGGTGGTGTTCTCTGCGTCCCGCCGGAGGCTGCGGAGACAGTGCAGAGCCGCGCCGCCGCGGTAATCGGCGACAGGATCAGCCGTCCCACACCGATGCGAAGCGCTCTCACCCCGCCGAAAAGAGGCCGGGAGATCCCCGCCCACGCCTGGGAGGGGGAGAGCTTCCTCTTTACCGTGCAGAGCGCGCCGGGGCCGCGGATCTGGCACCAGGTGCTCACAAACGGCAGTCTCTCCGCCTTTGCCGCGGACTTCGGCCCGGCGGGGCTGTGGCTCAAAAACGCGCGGGAAATGCGCCTGCTGTCCCCGCCCGGGGATATCTGCGCCGTTTCCGGGAGCGAGTGCCTCTATATTCGGACAGCGGATCGGGCCGAAAGTCTCTTTGCGGGCGGCGCGCCCTGCGAAGTGAGCTATGCGCCCGGCATCGCCCGGTGGAAAAAGGCGCTCGCAGACCGGGAGATCGAGACGGCGCTCTTCATTCCCATGGGTCTCGACCTGCGGGTTTTGCGGATCTGCGGCGCGGCGGGCCTCTCACTCGTCTGGGAGCTCCGCCCTGCGGTCGGGACGGAGGACGCGGCAGGCCTCCGGATCGAGGAGCGCGGCGGTCTGCTGCGGCTTTATGACCCCGGGAGCTGGCTTCCCGGGGCGGAGCTCTGGGTCGGCGCCGATGTGCCCTTTACGTGGGACGGCGATTTCTGCCCCCGGGCCCTGCGTCTTCGTCTGGAGGCCCAGGAGGACACGGCGCTCCTGCTCGCCGCGGAGGAGGACGTCCTGCGCCGCGCGCTGGAGAGCGGCGAAACCGGCGCCCTCCAGCAGGAGACCCGGCGCTATTGGCGGAGCTTCCTGGGGCGCTTTTCTCTCGACTGCGCCGACAGCGCCCTCTGTCATATGATGAACACCTGGGCCGTGTACCAGTGCTGCGCCTGCCGTATCCTCGCCCGCAGCAGCATCTACCAGTGCGGCGGGGCGGTGGGCTTCCGGGACCAGCTCCAGGACTGCGCAAATCTTATGCTCCTGGACCCCTCCCTCTGCCGCGGACAGATTTTGGACTGCTGCCGCCACCAGTACAGAGAGGGAGACGTGATGCACTGGTGGCACCGCCACCCGGAGGGGGACAGGGGCGTCCGCACCCGCTGCTCGGACGATCTTTTGTGGCTCGTGTGGGCCCTCTGCGAATACACGGAGGCCACCGGCGACCTCACCCTCTGCCGGCTGGAGCTCCCCTTTGTCTCATCGCCCCCGCTCCGTGACGACGAGCGCGACCGCTATGAAACCCCGGCGGTGACCGGGGAGCGCGCCGCAGTGCTGGAGCACGCAGTCCTCGCCCTGCAGCGCTGCATGGACCGGGGCTTCGGCCCCCACGGGCTGCCCCGCATGGGCAGCGGTGACTGGAACGACGGGCTCGACCGCGCAGGCGGCGAGAGCGTTTGGCTGGGCTGGTTCTGCTCCTGCTGTGCCCTGCGCTTTGCAGAGCTGCTGGACCGGCTCGACGACCGGCGGGCGGGCCACTGGCGGGCTCTGAGCGAGCAGCTCGGCCGCGCCGCCGACAGCGCCTTCAATGGGCGCTGGTATCTGCGGGCTTTTCGGGAGGACGGGACCCCTCTCGGCGGCGGGGAGCGCATCGACTCCCTCTCCCAGAGCTGGGCGGCCTTCTGCCCCTGGGCAAGCCCGGAAAAGGTGGAGACGGCCCTCGACTGCGCCCTCGGGCGGCTTGTAGATCGGGAGCACAGGCTCGTAAAGCTCCTGGACCCGCCCTATCCCGCGAGCGACAGCCCCGGTTATCTCACAGGCTACGGCGAGGGCTTCCGGGAAAACGGCGGGCAGTACACCCATGCGGCGGTATGGCTCGCCCTCGCGTGTCTGCAGCGCGGGCGGGAGGAACAGGGGCGGGAGATCCTGCAGATGCTCCTTCCGGAGAACGTTGATCCCGTCCGCTATGAGGCGGAGCCCTTCGTCCTCCCCGCGGATGTGTGCGCGGCGAAAGGGCGCGAGGGGAGCGCTGGCTGGACGTGGTATACCGGGTCTGCGGGCTGGTACTTCCGCGCCGTGTGCGAGGGGCTTCTGGGTCTGCGCCTGCGGGACGGGAAGCTCCGCGCAAGCCCCGCCGCCTCCCTGGTCGGAGACTGCACGGTACGCTGGACAGACCCGGACGGACACGAGCACCGGATCGAAAGAGAGTGAAGAGGGGTGGGCGGAGTAAACCCGCCTCTCCCTTTGGGAGAGGTGGCATGGAGCGGAGCGACATGACGGAGAGGGCCCTCTCAGGCACGGCCTCGCGGGCGCTTGGAAGTCGCAGGGGCGACCCTTGCGGTCGCCCGCCACTCCCGCTGCACGAATGTTGCCGTATCACCGCGGGGGCCGACTCCCTCAGCGGCCCGGAGGAGGGATCGACGTTTTCGCTCTGCGTCCGGGCGAAGCCGAAAACCGACAATGTACCGCCGGGCGGCCGCGAGGGTCTCCCCGACGGAGCAAACGGAGCTTTTCCCTCTATGCACACGTTTCCGATACGGTGGGGCTTGGGCCGCCCTGCCGGCCCCTTCAGGCAAGGGGGCCTTTCAAGGAACGCACAACTCCACTCTTCACTCTTCACACTCCGCTCTTTCCTTTTTTCTCCCCCGGTGATATAATAAGGTACTTAACATTTGGAGGTGCCCCATGGAGTATTCACGGTCGGAGCTGATGCCGGGCGTCTTTCTGAGCCATCTGCGTTCCGATAAATTCAAAACCGCCTGCATGAGTCTCAATCTGCTCACGCAGCTCAGCCGGGAGACCGCGTCCATGAACGCGCTGATCCCCAACGTCCTCGCCCGGGGCACCACGCGCTACCCGGATATGGAGCAGCTCTCCGCCCGTTTCGACGAGCTCTACGGCGCGGCGGTGGAGCCTGTGAACCGCCGCATCGGCGAGGTGCACTGCATCGGCTTTTTTGCGAGCTTTCCGGAACCCGCCTTTCTCCCCGGGGGCGAGGCCCTGCTGGGGGAGATGTGCTCCCTCATGGCGGACATGCTCCTCTCCCCGAACACCCGCGGCGGCCTTCTGCTGCCACAGTATGTGGACAGCGAGAAGGAGAAGCTCATGGAGCTCATCCGCAGCCGTGTGAACGACAAGCGCAGCTATGCCGTCCAGCGCTGTCTGGAGGAGATGTGCTGCTGCGAGGATTACGCCGTGTCCCGCTTCGGGACGCTGGAGGACTGCGAAGCCATCCACTACAAGAAGCTCACCCGCTACTACAGGGAGATCCTGCGCAAGAGCCCGGTGGAGCTCTTCTACTGCGGCAGGGCTTCCCTGCAGGAGGTGGAGGGCGCCTTCCGGGACGCTCTCGCCGGGATGCCCCGGGGTGAGATCGATTACGACATCGGCACCGACCTGCGCATGAACGCCCTGGAAGATCAGCCCCGGTATTTTGAGGAGCAGATGGACGTGACCCAGGGCAAGCTCGTGCTTGGCTTTCGGCTGGGCAGCTGCATGGAGGACCCGGACCGGGCCGCCATCCACGTCTTCAACGCCGTCTACGGCAGCGGCGTAAACTCGAAATTGTTTATGAACGTGCGCGAAAAGCTCTCCCTGTGCTACTACGCAAGCTCCGCCGTGATCCTGCGCAAGGGGCTTATGATCGTGTCCTCCGGCATCAGCTTTGACAAGTTTGAGAGCGCGAAGGGCGAGATCCTCGCCCAGCTTGAGGCGGTCAGAAGCGGCGATATCACCGGGGAGGAACTCACCTGCGCGAAGCGCGCCGTGGCCTCCGACCTGCGCGCCGCCATGGACAGCCAGGGCGAGCTGGAGGGCTACTGGCTCAGCCAGGCGCTGGACGGGCTGGACTACGGGCCGACAGAGCTTGCGGGTCTTGTGGAGGATGTGACGAAGGAGGACGTGATGAAGATCGCCGAGAGCGTTGAGCTCGATCTCGTCTACTTCCTGTGCGGGGAAGACGACGCCGATCCGGAAGATGAGGGAGAAGATGATGAAGATGCAGAAGCATGAATACACCGGCATTGGCGAGACGCTCTATTCCGCCGTGCTGGATAACGGCCTCGAGGTGCGCGTGGTGCCGAAGAAGGATTTCTCCACCTGCTACGCGGCCTTTGCCACCCGCTACGGCGGGGCGCACCGGCGCTTCTCCGTGGATGGGCGCAAGCTCGACACCCCGGCGGGTGTGGCCCACTACCTGGAGCACAAGATGTTCGACCTGCCGAACGGGGACAACGCCCTCGCCATTCTCTCGGCAAACGGCGCGGACCCCAACGCCTTTACCTCCGCGGAGATGACCTGCTATTATTTTCAGTGCACCGAGAGCTTTGAGGAGAATCTGAAGATGCTGCTGCACTTCGTCTCCACGCCTTATTTCACCGATGAGACCGTGCAGAAGGAGCAGGGCATCATTGCCCAGGAGATCCGCATGGGGGAGGATAACCCCGGGATGGTCGTCTACTACAGGCTGCTGGAGATGCTCTATGCCCATCACCCGGTGCGTGACAGGGTCGCCGGCAGTGTGGAGAGCATCGCGGAAATCACCGCCCAGACCCTCTATGACTGCCACCGGGTCTTTTACGCCCCGTCCAACATGGTCCTCTGCGTGGAGGGGGACGTGGACCCCGAGTCGGTCGTCCGCATCGCGGAGGATGTTTTGCCGAAGGAGAAGGCCCCGGTGCCGAAGGCGGACTTTGGTGAGCGCGAGGGGATTCTTCCCGCGGAGACACGCCGTACACTGGAGATGGAGGTTTCCGCCCCGCAGTTTCTGATCGGCGTGAAGCTCGCACGCCCGGAGTCCGGCGCCGCCTTCCAGCGGGAGAACATCGTCGCGGCCCTCGCCATGCGGATGCTCTGCGGCAGTTCCTCCCCCTTCTTTACGCGTCTCTATGCCGGGGGGCTTTTGAACATGGACTTCGACTATGAGATCGACTCCCCCGCGGACACCTTCATGGTGATCGTCGGCGGTGAGAGCAGGGACCCCGAGCAGGTGCTGGAGGCGTTTCAAAAGGAGGCGCAGCGCGTCGCGGCCGAGGGCTTTGATGAAGGCTACTTCACCCGCTCCCGCCGGGCTTCTCTCGGGGCGCGGCTGCGGGCGCTGGAGGATTTTGACAGCATGTGCGTGGCGCTCGCCTCCGGTGTGCTGGAGGGCTACTGCGCCCTGGACAGTTTTGCCCTTCTCGAATCCGTCACGGCGGAGGACTGCCGCCGCTTTGTGGCGGAGAATCTGACGCCGGAGCGCATGGCGCTCTCGGTCATACGCCCGAAGGTCAGGGAGGCGGAGAACTGAGCCATGCTTGAGACTGTTCAGCGCAATTCCGTCATCTCCTTTCCCATGCTGGGAGGCCTGCGTCTCAACCCGCCCGCATATTTCACGGTCTTCGGCTATCCCGTCTATTTCTACGGGCTCATCATCGGCCTGGGCTTTCTCTGCGGGATCACCTTATCCGCGCGGCGCGCAAAGCGCTTCGGCATCCGGGAGGATGATTTTTTCGACGCGATCCTCTGGCTCATTCCCTGCTCGATTTTAGGGGCGCGCCTCTACTACGTGGCCTTCAATCTCGACTACTACACCCGGCATCTGGACGAGCTCTTCGCGGTCTGGAACGGCGGCATCGCCATTTACGGCGGCGTGATCGGCGGGGCGCTTGCGGTGGCGCTGGTATGCCGCCGGAAGAAGATCCCCCTGCCCGCCATGCTGGACGATCTGAGCTTCGGGCTTCTGATCGGCCAGATCATCGGCCGCTGGGGCAACTTCATGAACCGGGAGGCCTTCGGCACCGAGACGGAGATCTTCTGCCGCATGGGCCTCACGGCGCCGGATGGCACAACGATCTACGTACATCCCACTTTTTTATACGAAAGTCTCTGGAACCTCTGCGCGCTGCTTTTTCTTCTGCGCTTTGAAAGGCGCGGAAAAAGGCGCTTTGACGGCCACTGTGCGACGCTGTACTTTCTTCTCTACGGGCTCGGCCGCCTCTGGATCGAGGGGCTCCGGACCGACAGTCTCTATATCGGCGGGACCTCCATCCGCGTCTCTCAGGCGCTGAGTCTGGTGCTGGTGCTCGCCGCCGGGGCGCTGCTCCTCTCCATGCGCCGCCGCCCCTTCTCCCCCGGCGATCTGTACGTCAACCGTGTCGCCGCGCAGGAACAGGCCGTCGTGATCGAAAAAAGCCCGGATCCCACATCGAATCAACAAAAGGAGGATTCTGAACATGGCAGATTATAAGGACATTCTCAGCGGCACCCTCGGCAAGCTCGCGGAGAAGGCCAAGGAGGCCGCGGGGAACAGCGGCGTACTGGACGTGTACGCCCAGGGCACGAGCCGCGCAAAGGCCTTCGGCCAGATGGCGAAGCTCTCCCTCGAGCTCAACGGTGAGCATGAGGAGCTCAAGCGCATCTATACCGAGATCGGCCGCCTCTACTTTGAACAGGCGCGCCAGAACCCTGAGGGCTTCTTCGTCCCGCTTTTTGAGCAGGCCGAGCGCGTGAGCGGGAACATCCGCGAAAAGCGCGCCCGCATCGACGCCCTGCATGAGACCTACGGCACGCCGGAGGAGCACGACCTGGACGTGGAGATCACGGATTTTGACGATGTGGTCAGCGCCACTGAGGCCGACGGCATCACCGTGGAGATCAAAAGCGAGGAATAACGGCATTCCAAACCCTTCCCGTGCCGCGGCCCGGGAAGGGTTTTATTTAAATCTTGCGCAGGCGGGCGGGATGCGGTATACTTATTTAGTTATATCAGCATCACGGGCGGAGGTGGGTCTTTGAAAGATATGGTGAAACGCGGCTGGGCACTGGCTCTCGCGCTCGTTATGATCTGCGCCGTGTGCCTTTTGTTTTCCGTACGCAAGCAGGGCATGTTCATCGATGAGATCTACACCTACGGCCTCTCCAATTCCAGTTATCGCCCCTTCCTCGGCGGCCTCAAGTACGAGGGGATCGACCACCGCGTCGTGACAAGGGAGGAGCTTTTGGACTACGTCAGCATTACCGGGGACGAGGGCTTTGATTTCGGCTCCGTCTACTATAACCAGGTCCACGATGTGCATCCGCCTCTCTACTACTGGCTCTTCAATATTGCCTCCACCCTCGCGCGGGGGCAGTTTTCCAAATGGGTCGGCCTCACGCTGGACGGGATGCTGTACCTGCTTGCGGCGGTCATGCTCTATGCCCTGGTAAGAAAGCTCGGCGGCGGGCAGTATAACGCCGCGGCCGCCTCGGTCCTCTACGGGCTGAGCGCCATCGGCCTGTCCACCATGGTGATGATCCGCATGTATGTGCTGCTCGCGCTTTTGACCGTGGTGCTCATGTACCTCATTGCGGACCTCATGCGGCGCTTCCGCCCGCGCACCTGTATTTTTGTGGGTCTCACGCTCCTCGCGGGGCTTATGACGCAGTATTATTTCGTGTTCTATGCCTTTTTCCTGTGCGCGGCCTACATTTTATGGGCGCTGATAAAGAAGCAGTACCGCTCTCTCGCCTGGTTCATCCCCTGCGCGCTCATCGGGGCGCTGAGTCTGCTGCTCGTGTTCCCGGCGGCGCTTTCGCACCTCTTTTCCGGGGAGCTTGTGTCCGGGGAGAGCGCGGCGGAGAATCTCAGGAATTTCGCCCAGTACCCGGTGCGGTTCAGGACCTTCACGGGCTTTCTGATCCACGGGCTCAAGGCGGCGATCTATACGGCCTGCGCGGCGTTTTTGTGCCTCTGTGCCGGAATTGGGAAGCTGCGCGGAAAGCGCGTCAGTCTTGACTGGCTGGTCTTCGTGATCCCGGCGGCCCTGACCTTTGTGCTGGTGGCCATCATCTCCCCGGTGGATGAGGCGCGCTACATCTACAATCTTATCCCCGCTTTCGTGCTGGCGGTGTGCTTTCTGCTGTATCTTGCGGAGACCGCCTTCGACGGCTCGAAGAAAGCCCCCGCCCTCGTGTTCCTCGCGATCGCGGCCCTGGGCCTCTGGGAGGCCCGATGCGTCCCGCCCGACTATCTCTACCCCGAGCACGCGGTCTACAACGAAATCCTCGACAAGCACGGCGGCGATCCCTGTGTCTTCTTCGCCGAGAGCGAATGGGCCTTTGTCCCCATGACGGAGGATCTCATCCAGCTCCTGCGCTTTCCCGAGGTCTACGTCACGGATCAGGAGAGTCTCGACCCTATGCTCCGGTATGTCGGGGACGCGGAAGAGGTCGTGGTCTATATCGATATCAGTGAGTTCTGGTCCAGCGGCTACGATGCCGAGGCGCTGATCGCCCGCATCGCTGCGGAGACAGATTATAAAGAGGCCGAGAAGCTCTTCACCGCCGGCCTCTCCACAACCTATGTGATTTCTAAGTAAGGAGTGATCCCTTGCTCTCTGTTGTTCTGCCCTCTTATAACGAGGAAAAAATGATCCCCATCGCCGCCCGCCGTCTGGGCGAGGTCCTGGACGGGGCCGGGATCGACTATGAGCTTTTGTTCGTGGACGACGGGTCCCGCGACGGCACCTGGGACGCGATCCGGCGCTGCAGCGCGGGCGATCCGCATGTGGTCGGCGTCCATTTCAGCCGCAACTTCGGCAAGGAGTCTGCGATGTTCGCAGGGCTGGAGCAGTCCCGGGGCGACTGCGTCGTGGTCATGGACTGCGACCTGCAGCACCCGCCCGAGAAGATCCCCGAGATGGTCCGGCTCTGGAAAGAGGGCTATGAGGTGGTCGAGGGCATCAAGGAGGACCGGGGCGAGGAGTCCGGCATGCACCGCTTCGCCGCGAACAGCTTCTACGGCATCATCAGCCGCCTGACCGGGATGGACATGGCTGCCTCCTCGGACTTTAAGCTCCTGGACCGCAAGGTGGTGGACACACTCAACAGCCTGCCCGAGCGCAATGTCTTCTTCCGCGCCCTCTCCTTCTGGGTAGGTTACCGGAAGACGGAGGTCCTCTACCGCGTGCAGGAGCGCACCGAAGGGGAGAGCAAGTGGTCCACCCGCTCTCTCATCAAGTACGCCGTGACGAACATCGCCTCCTTCTCCTCCGCGCCGCTGCATATGGTGACGGTCATGGGCGTTTTGATGCTGATCGTGGCGGTGGTGTTCGGCGTGATCTCCCTGGTGCAGAAAATCACGGGCGTGGCCCAGCCCGGGTTTACGACGGTGATCCTGCTGCTGCTCATCATCGGCAGCTTCCTCATGATCTCCCTCGGCATCATCGGCTACTACCTCGCCCGCATCTATGACGAGATCAAGGGCCGTCCGCGCTACATCATCTCCCGCGTCTGCGGCCGGGAAGGAGAGAGCAAATGATTGGGAAAATCAAGGCGCTGTGCGTCAAATACCGGGAGATCCTCGTCTACCTGATCGTGGGTGTGCTGACAACGGTGGTGTCCTGGGGCTGCAAATTCCTGTGGAACGCCCTCTTTTTCGGCGGCACGGCGCTGCCGACCGTCGGGCAGAACACGGTGCTCTCCATCGTGGAGAACGTGTCCGGCATCGCCTTTGCCTACCCCACCAACCGCAAATGGGTCTTTCAGAGCAGAAACCCGAACATCCTCGCGGAGATGGGCGGCTTTGTCGGCTCCCGCCTTGTGACGATGCTGCTGGGCTATCTGCTGAACCTGCTGTGCGTCAACGTCCTGGGTGTGAGCGTGTTCATCTCCACCATCCTCGTCAGCGTCGTGGTGGTCATCGGCAATTACGTCATCAGCAAATTTTTTGTTTTTAAGAAGAAATAAGCGGCTGCAGCAAAAAAGACGGATGCCGTTGCAGGGGCCGACTCCCCCGGCGGTCCGGCAGAGAAACGCAGTTAACGCACAAATCTCCGGCGAATTCGTACCATTCGTACGTTTTTGCCGGAGATTTCTGCATATTTTTATGTTATTTCATCCGCCGGGGGCGTCGGCCACTGCGGCAGCAACGGCGTTTTCACAGCCCCATTATATCCTTGGGCAGACGCTGTCGGCGAGCTCCGCGACGAGCTCTCTCGAGAGTCTCTCCTTTTCCTCCGGGGTGAGCTCCGGTTCGGGTTCCTCCTCCGCTTCAGGCTCGATGGGCTCCGCCTCGATGGTCTCCGGCTTTTCCCGGTAAAGGCGCCGCAGGAAGAAGGCCGCGGGCACCCCGGTGCAGACGAGAGAGCCGATGAGCTTCACGAGCAGGGAGAGCTTCTGATAATCGTCCCAGAAAAGCGGCAGGGCCGCATCGGCCACGGCGCAGAGGAGGCACAGAATGCCGATGCAGAGCAGGCTGCGTCTGTTCAGGATCTTTCGGAGGGGCAGATCGGGAAACACCGTCTTGACGGCGAGGACGAAGACCAGCACCGCCATCAGCGCCGTGAGCACCCAGCTCAGGGCTGCCGACGCCAGCGGGGGCAGCACACCCATCCACAGGGAGCTCAAAAACGCGATCATCAGCGTGCCCGCGAGTAAGATCGGCACCGCCATCCGGACGCGCGCCTGGAAGGGCGCCTCGCGCATGGATTTTCGCACGGAGGCAAAGCGCCCGCGCTTTTTCTCCTCCTCCACGGCGACCGCCTCCTCGGCGCCGCCGTCGCCGCCTCCCGCGTCGACCTGCACCTGGGGTGCGATGCTGATTGTCTGGACAATGGCGTCCGGCCCGTCGTTCATCACGTCGTCCGGCGAGGACATGGCGCCGCCGACCATCATGCCCGCCGCCGTCATCGCCGCCACCGCGGAGGCCGCCACCGCGTTCTTTTTCTTTTTGCGCACAAGACCCATCCTCTCACAAAAAGCGGTCTGTATCAGCCGGCTTTCAGCAGAACCGTAGGGGTTGATCCCCAGATCGACCCGCCGAATCGCTTACATTGCCGCAGCGCTGCGGGCCGATGAGGGCATCGGCCCCTACGGCACCCGTGTTTATGCAGGGCTTTGCCTGTTTTGAGACGAGCCCCTTTTACTTATCCAGGTAGCACTTCAGGAGTTCCTGCATCAGCTCATCCCGGTCGATGCGGCAGATGAGCGTGCGGGCGTTGTTGTAGTTGGTGATGTAGGTCGGGTCCTCGGAGAGGATGTAGCCCACGATCTGGTTGATGGGGTTGTAGCCCTTGACCATCAGGGAGTTGTAGACCGAGGAGAGGATCTCCTTCATTTCGGCCTTGCTGTCAAGCGCTGTAAATTTACGGGTTGCGTCTTCCATACTGAACCCCTCCTCTTTTCGTTTGTTTGCCCTTATTATAACAGAAAACGGGATCAAGTAAAGACTTGCGGTGCAGGAAATAGGTTAAAAATACTTAATTTTTTCAGCGGATCACCGCGCCGAAGTCCCGCTCCAGAGCCTTGAGTACGCTGGCGACCGTCTCCTCCGCGTGCTCGACCGTGAGGGTCTGCTCGTCCGAGCGCATGGTGAGCGAGAAGGCCACGCTCTTCATGCCCGGCAGCACATGGCTGCCCGTGTACACGTCGAAGAGGGCGCAGTCCTTGAGATACTTGCCGCCGTTTGCGAGGATGCAGTCGGTGAGCTCGCCCACGGGGACGTCCGCCCTGCACACCACGGCGATATCGCGGGTGACGGAGGGGAAGCGGGGCAGCGGCTTGTAGACCGGCAGGCCGCCCTTCACGTCCTGAAGGGCGTCGAAGCTGAGCTCCGCACAGTAGAATTCCGCATCCACGCCGTAGTTTGCGGCCACCAGCGGGTGGATCTGGCCCAATACGCCGATCTCACGCTCGCCTACGAAGACCCTGGCGCAGCGGCCCGGGTGGTAGGCGGGGTTTTCCTTTTCGGCCGCGAAGCGCGGCCTTGCGGTGCCGAGCTCCTTGAGGAGCTTTTCGACCCAGCCTTTGAGGGCGAAGAAATCCATCTTCTCGCCGTAGCCGCCGAGAGAGACGATCTTCGGCTCGTCCGCCATGCCGTCGGGGCGCTTGAGGTAGATGCGCCCGATCTCGTAGAGGGCGGCCGCCTTGTTGCGGAAATTGTAGTTGCGGGTCAGAATCTCCAGCATGGAGGGGAGGATGGTGGTGCGCATGATGGAGGTGTCCTCACCCAGGGGGTTCAGGATCTTGAGGCTGTCGCGCAGGGGGGAGTCGGCCGGCATACGGATCTTGTCGTAGTAGGCGGGGCTGATGAAGGAGTAGGTGATGATCTCGTCGAGACCCATGCTGCGGCAGACCTCGCCGATCTTCCGCTCGAGCTGCTGGGAGGGGCTGTAGCCGCCCGCCGTGGTGATGCCGCCGGTGAAGGTGGTGGGGATCTCGTTATAGCCGTAGAAGCGGGCCACCTCCTCGGCGATGTCGGAGTAGTGCTCCACATCCGCGCGCCAGGAGGGGACAAAGATCGTGTCGCCCTCGAGGGTGAAGCCGAGATCAAGGAGGATCTTGCGCATGGTCCCCTCGTCGATGTCTGTGCCGAGCAGGGCGTTGACTCTCCCGGGCTCCAGCTTGACGGTGGTCTGCTTCAGCTCGTTCGGGCAGACGTCGATGACACCCTCCACTACCTCGCCCGCGCCGAGCAGCTCGATGAGCTCGCAGGCGCGCTGTACGGCCTTCCAGGTGTTCTGGGGGTCGAGGCCCTTCTCGTAGCGGGAGGAGGCGTCGGTGCGCATGCCGAGGGCGGTGGCGGTGCGGCGGATGGAGGTGCCGTTGAAGTTTGCCGACTCAAAGAGCACCATGGCCGTGTCGCCTACGATCTCACTGTTCGCGCCGCCCATCACGCCCGCGACGCCCACGGGCTTCTCGGTGTCGCAGATGCAGAGCATCGAGGTGCTGAGCCTGCGGTCCGTGCCGTCGAGAGTCTGGATGCTCTCGCCCTCTCTCGCGCAGCGCACGTGGATCTCGCCGCCCTTCACGCAGGAGAAGTCAAAGGCGTGCATGGGCTGGCCGTACTCCAGCATGACGTAGTTTGTGATATCGACGATGTTGTTGATAGGGCGCATGCCCGCGTTGCGGATGCGCTCGCGCATCCAGGCGGGAGACGGGGCGATCTTCACATTCTTGACCATACGGGCCGTGTAGCGGACGCAGAGGGGGTCCTCAACGAAGACCTTCGTGAGATCGTTGATATTGCCGCCGGCCTCAGCCCTGACCTGCGGCTCGTGGAGCTTCAGCTCCTTGCCGAAGGTGACGGCCGCCTCGCGGGCAAGGCCGATCATGCAGAGGCAGTCGGGGCGGTTCGGGGTGATCTCAAACTCCACCACATGGTCGTCGAGACCGAGGAGCGCGCCCATATCGTCGCCGGGTCTGCAGTCCTCCTGCAGGATGAGGATGCCGTCCGTGATGCAGTGGGGGAACTCCTCCTGTTTTGCGTGCAGGTCCTCCGGAGTGAGGATCGCGCCCTTTTCGGTGTTGAAGGCCACAAGATCGCCCGCGTGGATATTCCGGCAGTCGGTCACGACGGCGGTCTTCTCCCCGCCCAGATCCAGCGCGCAGCGCCAGAGGCCGCAGACGTCCGCGGCGGAGACCTCCTCCGCCAGGGCCGCGATGACCTTGCCGAAGATCCTGTCGCCGGCCTTGATGTCGGGAGAGACGGAGGGCTTTGCGGGGTCGATGGGGTGATAATCGTTTAAGAGCGCGGCCGGCTTGATGGCGGCGTAGGGGAAGTCGTGGGCGGTGCAGTTCAGCTCCCTGAGAGAGCAGAGCATACCGGCGGACTCCACGCCGCGGAGCTTGCCCTTGGTGATCTTCGTGCCGTTGGGGAGGACGGAGTTGTGGAGCGCCGCGGGGACCAG
>CAMHEN010000018.1 GCA_946184165.1 uncultured Clostridia bacterium
GCGTGCCCAAGACCATCGACAACGACCTCTTCGGCACCGACCACTGCCCCGGCTTTGCCAGCGCCGCCAAGTATATCGCCACCTCATGCATGGAGATCAACAAAGACGCCCGCGTTTATGACAACGGCATGATCACCGTCGTGGAAATCATGGGCCGCCACGCCGGCTGGCTCGCCGCGAGTGCCGCCCTGGCCACCGCCTACGGCTCCGGCCCCGATCTCATCTACCTCCCCGAGCTGGACTTCGATATGGACAAGTTCCTGGCTGACGTGGTGCGTATTTATAATGAAAACGGCAAGGTCCTCGTCGCCGTGTCCGAAGGCATCCACTATGCCGACGGCAGCTTCGTGTCCGAGGCCAAGACCTCCGCGACCGACGGTTTCGGCCATGCCCAGCTCGGCGGTCTCGCCGCGATGCTGGCCGAGATAATCAAGGCCCACACCGGCGCCAAGGTCCGCGGCATCGAGCTGAGCCTTCTGCAGCGCTGCGCCGCCCATCTCGCCTCCCTGACCGACGTGAACGAGGCCTGCGAGGCCGGCATGGAGGCCGTGCGCCAGGCAGTCAGCGGCGTGACCGGTAAGATGGTTGCCTTCGAGCGCGAAATGGTCGACGGCAAGTACCACTGCAAGCTGGTCCTCCTGCCCCTGTCCTCCGTGGCAAACTACGAGAAGAAGGTCCCCCTGGAGTGGATCAACGAGAGCGGCAACGGCCTCAAGCAGGAGTTTGTGGACTACGTGCTGCCCCTCATCCAGGGCGAGCCTGTCCTCCCCCTGGTCGACTCCCTGCCCCGCTACGCAAGGCTCAAGAAGGTCCTCGCAAAGTAAGATTGCCCGTATGCGCAGGGGCTGCCTCCGTGAGACAGCCCCTGCTTCAATAAATGTCGTAGGGGCCGATGCCCTCATCGGCCCGCCGTTTTTTGACGATGTACGGAATTCGGCGGGTCGATCTGGGGATCGACCCCTACGGTTTTATCTCTTACCTGAGAGGCGGTGATCCACATATTAAGCCTTCAGCATCCCTATATCTCCGTCGACGTGCACGGCAGAGCGAGCTACGGCGGCGGGCAGCAGTATTCCCCGGACCCCATGGTGCGGCGCTGCGGCTGCGGCGTCATCGCTGCGGCGGACCTGCTTTTATATCTTGCGCTCCGGCACGGCCCCGGAGTCTCTTCCTTTGACGGACTTCCGGAGGATGGGCCCATTCCCCTTTCGGACTATAACGACCTGATCCTACGCCTTCATCGAAGGTACTTTCCCGTGATCCCCTTCGCGGGTATCAACGGGCCCATGCTGATGGCGGGGGTCCTGCGCTTTTTCCATGACCATCAGATGCCCTTTTCGGCCCGCTGGTGCTTTTCCCAGCAGAGGCTCTGGGAGCGGATGGAAAGCCGGCTCGGGCAGGATATCCCCGTGATCCTCTCCGTGGGGCCGAACTTCCCTGCGATCTGGGGAAAAAAGGTGGTGCGCTTCTATAAAAAAACCGCCGCCGGGACCTATATCCCGACAGCGGGCGCAAAGGCGCATTTCATCACCGTGACCGGCATGGACGAGGACTGGCTGCGGATCTCCTCCTGGGGGCGGCTCTACTATCTCAGCCGCACCGAGTTTATCGGCTACGCCCGCGGCGAGAGCCTCCCCCCGGCGAGCAACATCCTCCTGGTGGAACGAAGAGCATAAAAAGGGTCTGTCTCATTTTGAGACAGACCCTTTTTCTCTATCGTCTTCTCTATCGCCCCAGGCGTTTTTTCAGCCCGTGGTAGACAGATGCCATCTTCTGCCGCGTCTCGGAGGCCGCGAGGAAGAGCTTCGACTTTTCCCGGATCTCGCTGCCGGTACAGCGGCTGATGATATCCGCCATCTCTTTCGCGATCTGATAGTAGACGGGCTTGGAGTAGTGGTTGAAGTGATTATAGAAGCTGCGCTGATCCGTGAGATAACGGTTCACATCCAGCAGCACCACATGCTGCTCATCCTTCGCCCAGGCACGGATGGCGTCGTTGATGCTTTTGTGGACAAGGTGGCGGTCCTTGTAATTCTCGTCCGTCTCCCCTTCCCGTTTGAGCTCGCCCCCCAGCATGACGCAGAGGGTGCAGTCGGGCGGCAGCTTTGCGCGGATCCAGGCGAGGTTTTCCACGATCTGCTCCGGGCTGTTCCGACCGTCGAATTCGTACTTTTCCGAAAAATCCCGCAGGATCTCTTCGGTAAAGCGGAAATTTGCCGTAAAGCACGCGCCGGCAATGAGCTTCGGCCAGTTTTCGGGATCCGTCATCGGAATGTTCGCGGGCAGAAACGCGATCCTCTCCCCGGTGCCCCTGCGGTGATAGACGCCTAAATTCGCGTCCTGCAGGATGCTGATGAAGACGACCTTGTAGCCGCGGCGGAAAATGCTGTCGTCATACATGCCGGGATCTGCAAACGGGACCTCCTCTGTCACTCTGCGCTTCTCGGCGTCGCTGAGCCTGCCGGCCTCCACGATGTGGGTGGTGTGGCCGGTGGACTCCACCAGAAAGCCGCCCCGGGCCACATAGGTAAACTCCGTGTCGAAGAGCTCCGTGTTCTGGATAAAGGGGTACACGGCGGTGAGATCACAGGGGCCCTTCACCAGCACACTGTGGGGGCTGAGTCCGCCGATCTCCATTTTCTCAAGCCGCGCGGCGGCGCTCCCGCTTTGGTTGATCCAGCGGGGCAGCTCCGTCGGCGTGAGATCGCCGATCACGTCGCCCTGCACGTCGAGCTTCGGACGGCCGAGAAGGTTATACACATACTGCTCCACCCCCATGCCGAGGATGCGGCAGGAGAAGGCAAAATGCTCGAGCGCGGAATCTCTCACCGCGTAGAAGCCCACAATGCCGTAGTCTCCGAAGCGGTCCGTCACGGAGACATAGCCCGCCTCGACCACGGGATCGCCGAGCAGCGCCGTCAGTTCCTCTTTCGAGCTTCTGACCTTGGTGAAGTTCAGCTGGTTCGAGCGCTGGATGAGATCATGGATGCGGTCAAGATGCTCGAGGCAGTCATGCCCGATGACGACGCGCACATCGCTGTGCAGGAGAAACTCCTCGTTCGACCGGTACCGGGACATCTCCCGCCGCTTTGTCTCCAGCAGGCGGTATTGCTGCAGGCGTTTGTGCCCGGGGTCAGATTTGCCGGAGCGCAGCGCATCCTCCAGAAGCTGCGGCAGGATCTCCGGTCCCGCCGTCATGATGCCGGGGCAGCAGAATGCGACCTCCCCGCGGTTGGAGGGGTTATCGTCGAGAAACAGCACGTTCACGGGGCGAAGCTGCATATCCTCGATAAGCTGCTTTACCCGCAGGCCCTTCGCATCCCAGTTGATGGAGGTGAAAACAAAATCCTCCAGCAGGCCGAGGGATTTGAGCTTTTCCTCCACAGGCGCCCTGTCGTTCTTGCTGCAGATGGAGTTTACGATCCCGATATCCGTGAGCCGTTTGACAAGGCGCAGGTTCTCCTCCGGCATCTCCACCGCACCCTCGGACAGGGTACCCTGCCAGAGCGTATAGTCCAGATCCCAGACCACCAGCTTGATTTTCCCGAAATCGTACATAAGTCTCTCCCTCTGCTGTGGGCCGATAAGGGGTTCGGCCTCTGTGAAACCGTTCGGAAAACCCATAGGAAGGAAGCCCTACCTATGGGTTTTTGTTTATTTCAGCACGACCTTGCTGAAGTTCTTTTTGCCGCGGCGGACAACGATGCCCTTGCGCAGGGCGTCGGCGTCATAGCCTGCCGCAATGTCGGAGACCTTCTGATCGTCCACGGTGACGCCGCCCTGCTGCACATTGCGCCGCGCCTCGGACTTGGAGGCGCACAGACCGCTCTTCACAAGGATCGAGAGGATATCGAGCTTCCCGTCCGCGAGGTCTGCGTCCGCAAGCTCGCAGGTCGGCACGTCGCCGCCGCCCGCGCCGCCGAAGAGGGCCTTGGCAGAGGCCTCGGCCTTTTTGGCCTCCTCCTCGCCGTGGACGAGCTTCGTGAGCTCATAGGCCAGGATCTCCTTTGCGCGGTTGAGCTGGCTTCCCTCCCAGCCGTCCATGGCGTCGATCTCCTCCAGCGGGAGGAAGGTCAGCATGCGGATGCACCGGAGCACGTCCGCGTCGCCGACGTTGCGCCAGTACTGGTAGAACTCGAAGGGGCTCGTCTTGTTGGGGTCGAGCCACACGGCGCCCGAGGCGGTCTTACCCATCTTCTTGCCCTCGGAATTGAGAAGCAGCGTGATGGTCATGGCGTGTGCGTCTTTGCCGAGCTTTCTCCGGATAAGCTCCGTGCCGCCCAGCATGTTGCTCCACTGGTCATTGCCGCCGAACTGCATGTTGCAGCCGTAGTGCTGGAACATGTAGTAGAAATCGTAGGACTGCATGATCATGTAGTTGAACTCGAGGAAGCTCAGCCCGCGCTCCATGCGCTGCTTGTAGCACTCGGCCCGGAGCATGTTGTTCACGGAGAAGCATGCGCCCACCTCGCGCAGAAGCTCGATATAATTGAGCGGGACAAGCCACTCGGAGTTATAGAGCATGAGGGCCTTGCCGTCCGAGAAGTCGATAAACTTCTCCATCTGGCGCTTGAAGCACTCGGCGTTGTGGCGGATGTCCTCCCGGGTCAGCATCTTGCGCATATCGGTGCGGCCGGAGGGGTCGCCGATGAGCGTGGTCCCGTCGCCGATGAGGGCGATGGGCTTGTTGCCCGCCATCTGCAGGCGCTTCATCAGGCACAGCGCCATAAAGTGCCCCACGTGCAGGGAGTCCGCCGTGCAGTCAAAGCCGATGTAGAAGGTGGCCTTGCCGTTATTGACCATGTCGCGGATCTCTTCCTCGTTCGTGACCTGGGCAATCAGCCCGCGGGCCACCAGTTCTTCGTAAATTCCCATGGTATCTCTCCTGTATCTGAAATTAGAGTTCGCTTCCTGAGCCTTTCTCTCAAGGGGAAGGCTTTAATTGCTTGAACGCCTCGCAGGCTTCGAGCTGCTCTTCGGCGCTCTGGAGGGTGGTATCCGTGATGTTGTCGCCCCCGTGGAGGCGGGCAAGCTCCTGCCGTCTCCCCTCCCGGTCGAGAGGCAGCACGTCCGTATAGGTACGGCCTGCGCGCTCCTCCTTGCGGATGAGGTAGTGCTGATCCGCCATGGCGGCGATCTGCGGCAGATGGGTGACGCACATGACCTGCTTGCCGAGGGACACGCACCAGAGCTTTTCTCCGACCCGCTGCGCCGCAATGCCGGAGACGCCGGTGTCGATCTCGTCAAAGACCATGGTCTGCACCGGGTCCTTCTCGGCAAAGACGTTCTTCATGGCGAGCATGATGCGGCTCAGCTCACCGCCCGAGGCGATGCGGCTGATACGTCCCGGCTCCTCCCCGGCGTTTGCGGACATGACAAAGCGCACATCGTCGCAGCCGTGGGCGTTGAAGCCGGGCTCTCCCGAAAGCGCCTCGATCAGGACCTGAAAGCGCACGGAGGGCATGTTGAGCTGCCGCAGCTCGCTGCTGATGCGCTCCTCCAGGACAACTGCCGCTCTGCGCCGGGCTGCGGTCAGCTTTCCGCCCTCCCGGAGGCAGCGCTCCTTCGCGCTCTCGAGCTGCCGTCTGAGCTTTTCGCTGCGCTCGTCGGCATACTGGATGTTGTCGAGCTTTTCCCGGCATTCGGCGAGATAGGGGATGAGATCCTCCTCGCTCCGGCCGTATTTGCGCTGGAGCTTATTGAGAGCCGCGATGCGCGTCTCGAGACTGTCATACTCCCCCGGGGAGAAGTCCAGGCTCTCCCGGAAATCCCGGAGACTCTCGCTTGCGTCCGAGAGGCTGAAGGCGGCTGACTCGAGAGTCCGGGCGGTCTGCTCCAGATCGGATGCGTAGCCCGCCGCTTTGCCCACATAGTAGGCCGCGTTCTGCGTGAGACTGAGGGCGCTGTCCTCCTCGCCGGACAGCATGGCGATCGCGGAATCCAGCGCTTCGCTGAGCTTTTCGGCGTTTCGCAGAAGATCCCGGCGGGCACAGAGACCGTCGTACTCCCCCGCTTTGAGTTCTGCGCGCTCCAGCTCTTCGATCTGATAGCGGAGACTCTCGCTGAGGCGCTCCTTTTCAATTTCGTCCATCTCGAGGGATGCGAGCTCCTTCTCGATGCCTCTGTGCGCCTCATAGGCTTTTTTATACGCGGTGAGCTCCGCTTCGAAGCCGCCGAAGCGATCGAGATACTCCCGGTGCCGCCGCTCGTCCATGAGCTGCCTGCCGTCGTTCTGCCCGTGGATATCCACCAAAAGCGCGGCCAGCTCCTTGAGCTGCGCCGCCGTGACAGGGGTCCCGCAGACGCGGCAGCCGCTCTTCCCGTCGGCCTGGATGCGGCGCTGGACGATGAGCTCATCCTCGCATGCGATCTCGTTTTCCTGAAGCCACTGCTCACATCCGTTTCCATCGAAGACCGCCGTCACAACGCCTTTTTCCGCGCCGCGTCGGACAAGCTCCCGGCTGACTCTCTCGCCGAGGACGGCGCCGATGGAATCGATGACGATGGATTTGCCGGCGCCGGTCTCGCCCGTCAGGATATTCAGGCCCTTACCGAAGCTGATATCAGCCCTTTCGATGACGGCAATATTTTCAATGTGCAGTTCGTTGAGCATATCCTCGCCCCTGTGTGATCAAAAAAGTTGTTCGATTTCCTTATACAGATTCAAGGCGCAGGTGTTGTCCCGCATGGCGAGAAAGGCGGTGTCGTCGCCGGCGAGGGTGCCGACGAGCCCTTCGATCTCCATGCCGTCCAGGGCCGAACAGGCGCCGTTTGCAAGGCCGGGCAGGGTCTTGAGGACCAGAATGTTCTGCGCCAGGTCGTAGGACACGATGCTCTCCTTGAAGATTTTTTTCAGTCTCTGGTCCAGGTCGGGGGTATCCTGCTTTACGCCTGCAACATAGCGGTAGTTTCCTCTGGGGCCGAGCTCTTTGACAAGCCGCATATCCCGGATATCTCTTGAAAGGGTCGCCTGTGTGCTCTTGACGCCGCGCTCCGCGAGGGCGGCCATAAGCTGGTTCTGGGTCTCGATGTCTCTTTCGCTGATGATTTCCATGATTATGCTCTGTCTTCCGAGTTTCATCATGTATCCTCCTGTTTGTTTACTTTATTATCTTAATTTTTCAAATGCGATGTCGTAGAAGTTTCTCAGTCCGATGTCTGCCATATGGGTATAGGATTCCGAGCGGCGGACCACAAGCCGGTCCCCGCCGGCCAGATCCATGACGGAGGTCCCGTCCACAGAGAGATAGGCCCGCCTGTCATGCTGCTTTTCCATCTCCACCGTGATCACGTTGTCCGAGCGGAGAACGAAGCTGCGGGAGCTCATCATATGCGCGCAGATGGGGCTTATGATGAAGGCCTCCGCATCGGGCTCCACGATCGGACCGCCGGCGGACATGGAGTAGCCGGTGGATCCGGTGGGCGTGGAGATGATGATGCCGTCGCCGGAGAAGGCGGTGATGCGGTTGCCGTTGCAGAGGGCGGTGATCTTGATGCAGTCGCCGTAGCCGTGCATCACCACGTCGTTGAGCGCCTGGTCGCGGCAGATCTCCTCCCCGCCGCGGTAAAGACGCACATCCAGCTTCATGCGGCGGCTGAGTCGGCACTCCCCCCTCGCCGCCTGCAGAACGTATTCATACTCCTCCGGCTCGAGATTCGCCATGAATCCCTTGGAGCCGAGGTTGACGCCGATCATGGCCACGTTATGGGGATGGATCTGCCGGGCCGCGTGGAGAATGGTCCCGTCGCCCCCGATCACCACGATCAGGGAGCAGTTCGGCGCAGCCTCCGACAGGGCGCAGAATGCGAGATCCCCGGGCAGTACCGCGTCCCCCTCGTCCGCAAAGACGGGGCAGAAGCAGGTCTCAAAGCCGTTTTCCTCCAGCAGCGCCGCTACGCGCTTCGAAAGCTCACAGCCTTTGTCGCGAAAGGGATTGGGACAGATAGCGATCATAAGAACCTCCGGTCAATCCGCTTAGAACAGGGTTCGCAGCGGAGAACTCGCGCTTATCGCACACGGCGGAGCGTGACACGCCGTGTTTGGTCGGCGCAAGGCCTCGCGTGGCTCGGCTCAAGGAGTTTTTGAGACGGCAAAGCTGCCTCAAAAACGATTCAACTATTTTTCTGCAGCTTCTCGTGCGAGGCGGAGACGATGCCCGCCACGTCAAATTCTTTCCGCTCGCCCTCACGGTTTTTGAGCCAGCAGAGGTACTCGATATTCCCCTCCGGCCCCTTGATGGGCGAGTAATCCAGCCCCTCGACCGTGAGACCGGCGCCGGGGATGAAATCCAGGATCTCGCGGATCACGCGCTCATGCACGGCGCTGTCGCGGACGACGCCCTTTTTGCCGACGTCCTCCCGTCCCGCTTCAAACTGGGGCTTGATGAGGCAGATAAAATCCCCGTCCGGCTTCAACAGCGCCTTCACCGCCGGGATCACGAGGCGGATGGAGATAAAGGACACGTCCATCACCGCAAGGTCGATGGGCTCCGGGATCTGTTCTTCGGTGACATAGCGGAGATTGGTGCGCTCCAGGTTCACGACTCTCTCATCCGTGCGGAGCTTCCAGGCGAGCTGCCCGTAGCCCACATCCACCGCGTAGACCTTCTTTGCCCCGTGCTGCAGCAGCACGTCCGTAAAGCCCCCGGTAGACGCGCCGCAGTCCAGGCACATCTTCCCCGCGGGGTCCACGGGAAACACCTTCAGCGCCTTGTCGAGCTTGTATCCGCCGCGGCTTACAAAGGGCAGGGTCTCGCCGTGCAGCTCGATCTTCGCTTCGGGATCGACGGCCATGCCGGGTTTGTCCGCGCGCTGACCGTTTACAAACACGAGCCCGGCCATAATGGTGGTTTTCGCGCGCTCGCGGCTTTCGGTAAGTCCTTGTTCGAAGACGAGCTGGTCCAGTCTGATTTTCTTCATGTATCTGTCAGATCCCGTCCGCAGAGCTCCGTCGCGCAGCGCACAACGGCGTCCGCATCAATGCCGTAGTCATGCCGCAGCTCCGCCACGGTGCCGTGGGGGATGATCCCGTCGCCGAGATTCAGGAGGTTTGCGGCCCTGAGACGGAGGTCGTTTTCGGCGCAGGCCTCCAGGACGCGCCTGCCGATGCAGCCGGCGGCGCATACCTCCTCCGCCGCGAGGAGCCGCCCCGTCTTTTTGAGGGAGGCAAGGCACTGCTCATACTTGTTCGGGAAGAGGATGCCGAGCTTCACGATCTCTGCCGAAAGCCCCTGCATGGCGAGCTTGTCAGCCGCTTCAAGCGCCACGTTCACCATCGTGCCGTAGCAGAGGATCGTGATGTCGCTGCCCTCCCGGAGCACGGTCTCCGCGCTCATATTGCAGTCGGTATACCGCCCCTCTCCCCCGCGGGGGTAGCGGACGGCGACCGGCCCCGCCACGCTGCCGATGGCATAGCCCAGCATGGCGTGCAGCTCCTCAAAGCTGCCGGGCGCGAGCACGGTCATCCCCGGCACAGTGCCGAGATAGCTGATATCAAAGAGGCCCTGGTGGGTCTCCCCGTCGCTTCCGACGAGTCCCGCCCTGTCCACACAGAACACCACGTGCAGGCTCTGCAGCGCCACATCGTGGATCATCATGTCGAGACTGCGCTGCAGAAAGCTCGAGTACACGGCGAAGACCGGCAGAAGCCCCTGCTTTGCCATGGCGCCCGCCATCGTGACGGCGTGCCCCTCGGCGATGCCGACGTCGAAAAAGCGGCCGGGGAACCGATCCTCAAAGCACTCGGTCCCGGTGCCGCCGGCCATGGCGGCCGTGATGGCGACGATGCGCGCGTCCTTCTCGGCATAGCGGCAGAGAGATTCGCCCATCTTGTCGGAGAAGCATACGCCCGCGGGCGCAAGCTCTCCGGTCACGGGATCGAAGGGCCCGACGCCGTGGTACTTGTCAGGGTGGGCCTCCGCATAGGGGCAGCCCTTGCCCTTTCGCGTGAGCACATGCAGCAGCACGGGCCTTCTCAGGTCCCTTGCAAGGCGGATGGCGTTCTCCAGTTTCTCGAGATCATGCCCGTCCACCGGGCCGAGATAATAAAGTCCCAGATCGCTGAACACATTGCTCGGAAGGATCCTGGACTTCAGGCGCTCCTTCGTCCTGTGGACGAACTCATAGATCCACCGGGTACGGGAGGAGACGCTGCGAAACCATTTCTTGAAGCTGATATAGCCGGGCTTCATGCGCATGGCCTGCAGGAGGTGCGCCGTGCCCCCGACGTTTTTGCTGATGGACATGTTGTTGTCGTTGAGGATGATCACGACGGGCTCGCCGCTCGCGGCGGCGTTGCAGAGCCCTTCAAAGGCGAGACCGCCTGTGAGCGCCCCGTCGCCGATGACCGCCGCCACGTCATAATCCTCCCCCTGCAGGGTACGGGCCTTGGCCATGCCGAGCGCCGCCGATACGGAGGTGGAGGCGTGGCCCGCGATGAAAGCGTCGTCCGGCGCCTCGTTCGGCTTGGGGAAGCCGGAGATCCCGCCGCGCTGCCGCAGGGTGTGAAAGGCGTCCCGCCTGCCGGTAATGATCTTATGGGTATAGCTCTGATGTCCCACGTCGAAGATGAGCCGGTCCTTCGTCGTGTCATACACCCGGTGCAGCGCGACCGTGAGCTCCACGGCCCCGAGGTTGGAGGCGAGATGCCCGCCGGTCTTGGCGATGCTCTCGATCTCGAAGCGGCGCAGCTCGTCGCAAAGCGTATGAAGCTCGGCCCTGCTCAGACTTTTGATGTCGGCAGAGCTGTTGATTTTCTCTAATATACTCAAAGTGTTCCTCTGTAAACCCCGTCGGAACGGTTTTATTTTTCTCTCACGGCGAGCCTGTCGGCGAGGGTGTGCAGAAAGGCCGTGTCTTCAAAGGCCTCGTTCAGAATGTCCTTCGAGAAGGCGGTGAGCTTGTTCACGGCTTTTTCGCAGCCCTCCTGTCCCAAAAGGACCATATAGGTGTTCTTCTGTTCGGCAAGATCGGAGCCTATGGGCTTTCCGAACTCCTCCACCTTGCCGGTCACGTCCAGCATATCGTCCCGGATCTGGAAGGCCATGCCGAGAGCCGCGCCGAAGTGCCCGGCGCAGTCCAGCATTTTCTCGCTCCCGCCCGCCGCGGCGACGCCCATCTGACAGGCCGCTGCGAGCAGCGCCCCGGTCTTGCGGCTGTTGATATCGGTGAGCTCCTGTTCGGTGAGCGCTCTCCCCTCCCACAGCATATCGAGATACTGGCCGCAGCACATGCCGTCAAGCCCCACGGCGTCCGCCAGGATCCGGGCACAATTCGCCCGTCTCTCCGCGGGAAGAGCGGAGCGCAGGATGGCGCCGAAGGCTTCCGCCTGCAGGGTATCCCCGGCGAGCGTCGCGGTGCACTCCCCATAGACCACATGGTTTGTGGGCTTGCCGCGGCGGAGTTCGTCATTGTCCATGCAGGGCAGATCATCGTGGATGAGGCTGTAGGTATGCAGCATCTCCACAGCGCAGGCCACCGGCATGGCGTCCTCCCAATTCCCGCCCGCGATGCGGCAGAATTCCAGCACCAGCATGGGCCGGATGCGCTTTCCCCCGGCGAGGAGGCTGTAGCGCATCGCCTCGGCAAGGCCCGCCGCGGGCCAGTCCTGCGGAATCACAAAGCAGGCGTCCAGCGCGGCGTTTATTTTCTCCCGGTATTCTTCAGGCGTCATTTCCGCTCTCTTCCTCAAAATCCATTTCTATGGGCCGGCGATCCGGACCCTTTCTGAGCTTCACGACCTTCTGCTCCGCCTCGTCAAGCATTTTGCTGCAGGCGGCGATAAGGCCCGTCCCCTCCTCGTAGAGGGAGAGGGTGTCCTGCAGCGGCAGGTCGCCCTTCTCGAGATGGCGCACGATCTCCTCGAGCCGCGCGAGAGACTCTTCAAAACTCAGAGACTGTTTCTTTGCAGTCATATCAGTTGCTCCTCACTTCTTCAACCAGACATTCCGCCACGCCGTCCGAGAGACGGAGGGTGAGTCTGTCCCCTTTTTCAAGCTGGCCTGCGCTGCGGACGCAGCCGCCCTCCGAATCGCTTGCGATGGCATAGCCCCTGGCGAGGACCCGCAGAGGGCTCATGGCCTCGAGGGAGGCCGTCAGCCCGACAAAGCTCTGACGGCAGCGGGCGAGCTTTTGTTCCTCCGCCGCGGCGAGACGCTCCCTCGCCCTGTCCAGCTCCAGCCTGCGGTTATCGAAGGCTGCGGCGGGGTTTTCGATCACGCGCCTGGAGCGCGCAGCCTCCAGCCGGTCCCGCAGCGCGGAGAGCTTTTTTCGCATCCCCTGCGCGGCGCGCAGCTCGCAGGCTGTGAGCATTTCGCTGATCTCCCGGCAGTCCGGCACCGCGATCTCGGCGGCGTTGGAGGGTGTGGAGGCCCGGCGGTCCGCCACATAGTCGGAGATGGTGACGTCCGGCTCATGCCCCACGGCGGAGATGACCGGGATGCGGGAATCGTAAATAGCCCGCGCCACGCGTTCGTCATTGAAGGCCCAGAGATCCTCTATGGAGCCGCCGCCGCGTCCCGTGATGATGAGGTCCGCCACGTCGAATTCGTTTGCGTAGCGGATGGCCCCCGCGATCTCGGGCGGCGCCTCCGTCCCCTGTACGCGCACCGGCAGCAGAAGGACCTTTGCCATGGGCCAGCGCCTGCCGAGGATGCGGATCATATCATGGACCGCGGCCCCGGCGGAGGAGGTGATGACGGCGATGCGCCCCGGCATGCGGGGCAGGGGCTTTTTATGCGTGGGGTCGAAAAGGCCCTCCGCCTCCAGCTTTTCCTGGAGCTGGCGGAAGGCGACCTGCAGATCCCCCATGCCCTCCGGCATGATCTGGGTGCAGTAGATCTGATAGGCGCCGTCCCGGGGATAGACGGACACCCGCCCGGAGACCGTGACGCCCATCCCGTTCTCCGGACGAAAGCGCAGCTTGTCCGCGCTGCTTTTGAACATGACACACTTGACGCTGCTCTCGCTGTCCTTGAGTGTAAAGTAGTGGTGACCCGATGGGTAGATCTTGTAATTGGAAAGCTCTCCCCGGACGCTGACGTGCGCGAGCAGCGGCTGACTCTCCAACAGCTCGCGGAGATAAGCGTTGAGCTCGCTGACGCTCCAGATCCGGTCCATGCTCAAGACTCCTGTCTGCCGCGCATGAAGCCGCCCAGCACGCCGTTCACGAAGGAGACGGTGTCCGGCTCGTCATAGCCTTTGGCAAGCTCTACGGCCTCGTTGATGGCGGCAGCGTCGGGGATATCTTCCATGTACAGGATCTCGCACAGGGCGCAGCGCAGGACGGCGAGGGCGGTTCTGGAGATGCGCTCCACCCTCCAGCCCCTGGCGTAGCGGCGGATCTCGTCGTCGATCTCGTCCCGGTGCACGTCGATGAGGGTGACGAGACGGCGGATATACGCCATCTGCGCCTCATCCGGAAGCTCGGCAAAAAGCTCGTCCTCCTGGGCGAGAGTGGCATAGTGCTCCTGCTCGAAGAAGCGGTCGAGAAGCTCCGCGGGCTCCTCTCCCGTTGCGGCGGCCGCGAAGCCGAGCTGAATGGCGATCTCTCTGGCCGTGGTTCTGGTCATGTTGAAATCCTCCGCAATTATTTATCGAAAGAAATGCCGGCCACGTGTACGTTGACCTCGGCCTGCTCGATGCCGGTGGAGGCCTGGACGAGGGACATGACCTTCTCCTGCACCTCCCGCGCGACCTGAACGATATTGCTGCCGTAGAGCACATTGATGATCACGTCGATGATGATCTTCTCGTCGATAAACTGCACCTTCACGCCCTTGGTCACGGTCTTGAAGCCGATGAGCTCCGCGATCTCAGCTCCGGCGGTATAGGAGAGGCCGGCCACGCCCTCCACCTCGCCCACGGCGGATTTGACGACGTCGGTGATGACTTCCTCGGAAATATTGATGCTGCCCTTCTCAGCCTGGCAGCTTATATAATTCTCACCCATTTGAAACCTCCCAAATGATATCATGTCATTTTATCACAACATTCGGAAAAAAGAAAGCGCTTTTCTCAGGATTCTGAATAAAAGCGAAAAAAGATTCAGGGCGCTGCGGAAAAAGTCAATTGTCATCGTAGGGGCCGACGCCCTCGGCGGCCCGGCAGTGAAAAGCCCAAATGATGAAGGCCCCCGGCGAATTCGTAACAAAGTACGTTTTCGCCGGGAGCTGTTTGCTTTATTTTAAGGTTGTTCCGCGCGGGTCGCCGAGGGCGTCGGCCCCTACGGATTTGGAATACTGCTCTCTTACGCCTTTACCTCGATGATGCTGAGTTGCGTCGGTCTGTAGCTGGTCTCCGTACAGATCACGTCCGTGATGCGTGCGACCGCCTCCTCGCTCAGGCCCTCCATGGGCGCTGGCACCGCCACGGTCACCTTGTCGGACCCGATGTAGACCACGCAGTCGGTGAAGTTCTTTGCCAGCAGCAGGTTTTCGATCTGCGTCTCCTGCAGCGAGCAGGCCGCCATGTTGGCGATGGCGCTCATGGCCCCGTCGATGGTCTCCTGGGAGGCGGATTCCGCGGCCGCGGCGGTCTGCAGAAGCTCCAGCGCCTCATCCCTTGAGACCTGGCGGGTCAGGCGCGCCTCGGCGAAATACTCCGTCCCGCCTGTCATCAGCGTCTTCTCAAAGTCCATCTGCGCGGCGAGCATGGCCTCGTCCTCGGCGTAGACCATCTCCGCATCCGGCTTGCCCCAGCGGCTGTTATAGCTCCAGTTGAGCGCCACCGCGGCGCACACGAACATCGTCACGGCCAGCATCGTAAGATTCCTTTTCCGGTTTTTCATATTGCTTCAATCTCCTCCCCGCTCCTTTTTTACGGCAGCCCCGCGCAATCCGCCTTCGGCGCCTGCCGGAAAATTCAGGCTCTGATTTTGTCACGGTCAGTTGAAATACACAAAGTATTCCAGCAAAAAGTCTGCATCAGAGCCCAAGTTTTCTCGGGACTCGCTCTCGCCGGATTATGCGGTGCTGCCTAACTGCAAAATGGTAATCTTATCCGTGCCGAAACCAGTATATGAGCGGACGGCGCGTAAAATGTCAAGACGCACCTCGGCGCTCCCGGCCCCGGCGCAGGCGACCACCACGCCCCTGTCGGAGATCAGCACCCGGGCCTCCCCCACCCCCTGGGTCCTGCTCAGCAGCGCGGCGAGCGCCTCCTGGGGGAGGACCTCCGCCGGAGCCTTCTCTTCGCCCCCCGGCAGCAGCAGAAGCAGAAGCCCCGCGAGCAGCAGGATCAGCGGATACTTCCATCTTTTCAGAAGCGCCGCCCAGTCTGCGTGTTCCCTATTCATTCAGCGTCCACGCCTGCCTTTCCAGGGGAATGTTGAGCTCGTCCCGGAGAATGCGGCTGAGCGCCTCCGCGCTCTCCTCCGACCCTTCTGCCCGGATTTCGACGGCATACGGGACGGGCAGCCCGTCCTCTCCGGTGACGATCTCGAGCCGCGCCTGTATGAGCGTGAGCTGCAGCGCCTCGGCGTTTGCCCGCAGAAAGCGGGCGCAGTTTTCCTCAAACAGCAGAAGCCGGAGCCTGTCCCCTCGCTCGGCGCTCCTTTGGGTGAGCTCCGCCTCGGCGCCGGTGAAGCGCGCTTCCGTGAGGGCGAGGGTCCCGTAATCCGTCTCCCGCAGCGGGGACAGAAACGCCGCTGTCAGGATCGCGGCGGAGAGCAGGGCCAGCACGCGCTTCGCGCTCCCCTCGGGGCAGAAGTGAAGGCAGAGACCGCAGAAGAAGGACAGGGCAATCAGTGAGCGCAGCGCCTCGCGCATCAGGCCGTCACCGCCTTCATGCCGAGGGCGAGGGAGAGAAAGAGCATCACGGCACAGCTTCCGAGAAGCCCCATGAGGAGCGACACCGCGCTCCCGATCCCGGCAAAGAGCTTCTGGAGCCGCGGGTTCTTCACCGATTCCGCAACCGCCGCGACGGATTTGAAGAGGAGGTTTTTGACCGTGAGAAGCGCAAAGGGACCGGCGCACATGGCGCACACCGACACGAGCCCGACCGCGCCGGTAAAGCTCCGCACCACGGCCGCCGCCGAGAGGACCGCCGACGACGCGTCCGAGATCATCCCGCCCACCACGGGCACCGCCCCGGAGAGGATGCTGCGGGCGGCCTTGATCGCCGCCGCGTCCACGCCGGTACTCAAAACGGAGGCGACGCCGAGATAGGCGGTGAAGGCGAGGCAGACGGCGCGCATCGCGGTCTTCGCCGCCCACTGCGCGAGCTTCTCCGCCGCGATCAGGATGGCGTTCGGGAAGACGGCGTTTGTAAGCGTGAGACTCAAGGACGCGCAGATAAGCGGGATCACGGCCCTCTGCGCAAGGGTCATCATCACGTCGAGGGCGAGCACGGCGGATGCGTAGCGCACGGCGGAGGAGCTGACCGCGCCGCTCGCCGCCGCGGCGGTATAGACCACCGGCAGCGCCGCCTTGGAGTAGTCCGAGAGGCGAAAGAGGGCCCGGGTCGTCTCCTCCGCAAGGCCCGTGACATCCCCGATCAGCACGGCCGCGGCGCTGCAGACGGCGCAGATCTCGATGAGGCCGCCGATCCTTCCCTCGGCACAGGCACTGCGCGCGAGGCCGGAGAGGAAGACCAGCGCGAGAAGCGACACGGCAAAGCCGAACTCCGCCCGCAGGCTCTCCCGGAGTTTTCCGCAGAAATCCTGCCAAAGCCGGGACAGGGCCGTGGCCGTACCGGAGGCGTCCGGCCCGAGACTCTCGCCGATCGCGCGCTCCTCCCCGCTGAGACCGCTCTGCATGGCCTCCGCGTCAAAGATCTCCAGGGCCCGGGACAAAGGCTCCTCGGCCCAGGCCCTGCCGCAAAAGAGGGGCAGGAGCAGCAGGATGAGAAGAACGCGCCTCACAGAAGCCCGCCTATCGTGGTCATGAGGCCGAGGATCACGGGCGCCGCGACCGCAAGGGCGCAGACGCCGCCTACCGTCTCCACGGCCGACGCGACCGCAGACTGGGAGGCGTCCCGGCAGAGATCGGCCCCGAAGCGGCTCACGGATGCGATGCCGAGGCATTTGAGGACCGGGCGCATTTCAATGGCCCCGCCGCCGAGAAGCGCGCTCATCTCCCGCAGGGCGCGGAGGAGCTCTTCGAAAAGAGACGCCCCGGCGAGCAGCAGCACCGACGCCGTGACCGCGCTGAGAGCGAAGGAGAACTCCGGATTCGTCCGCCGCAGCAGCAGGATGCACACGGCGCTGCACACCGCCGCGCCCGCACATTTCAAAATGAGCTCCATCTACAGTCCGAAGAGCGCCTTGATCATGTGGAAAAGCTCGCTGATTTTCTGCACCACCACCATCAGCACCACGACGAGGGCCGCGATGGTGGTCATCAGCGCCTGCTCCTCCCGTCCGGAGCGCTGGAGCAGGATATTGAGCACCGCGACCAGGATCCCGACCGCGGCGATTTTGAAGATCAAATCGACGTCCATGTTTTCTCCTACATCAGCAGTATCCCGGCCAAAGCCGCCGCCGCAAGCGAGAGCCCCAGCGTAAGCCGCCGGAACGCGGGCAGCTCCTGCCGCGCTTTCTCCTCCTCCCGGCGGAGGGCCTGCAGGCATTTTGAAAGCGCCGCAAGCTGCGTCTCCAGCTCATAGCGCCCGAGGACGGCGCCGAGCTCCTCCAGCTCCCGGGCGGCCGCGCTGTCCCGCGAGATGGGATTAGCCGTCAGGGCGGCGCGCCAGAGGTCCCGAAAGCGGCGCTCTCCCAGCGCGCCGAGAGAGGCGTGGAGCGTTCGGATAAAGTCCGCCGCCGCGCCGTCGACGCACCCTGTCAGCGTCCGCAAAAGTTCCGGCATGGGCGGACTCTCCGCCTCCAGGATGCCGTAGAGCTGTTCGAGCATGGCGCAGAAGCCGCGCAGATCCCGGATCTGCCTGTCCCGGCTTCGAATGCGCTCCACGGCGAAGAGCAGCGCCGCAAGCAGCAGGAAGGAAAACCCCAATGTCTTTCTCACAGGAGCGCTTCCCTTTCGTAGAGACGCCGTCCGCCCCGCAGGCGGATTGTGACAAGCTCGTCAAAAATGCCCGCGGACAGGAGATCCCGGTAGAGCGCGCGCCTTCTCATATCCTCGGCGCTCCTGCCGTGCACGGTGGCAAACACCGCGACGCCGCAGCCCGCGATCTCCCGGACGGCCTGCAGATCCTCCGGCTTTGTTATCTCGTCCATGGCGATGATCTCCGGGTTCAGGCCGCGAAGCGCCATCATGGCGGCCCGGCCCTTCTCTACTCCGACCAGCACGTCGCTCCCCTGTCCGAGATCAAAGCCCGGCTGTCCGGCGGCTGTCGCGGACAGCTCGTTGCGCTCGTCCAGCACCGCCACCCGGAACGGGCGGGACGCGGCGGCGCGGATCAGCTCCCGCAGGAAGCTCGTCTTCCCGACGCCGGGAGGCGCCGCAATGAGGACGCTGTTGACCGCGGGCGCGAGCAGACTCTCGATCAGCTCCGCGCAGGCCGGCACTCCCCCATGGGGGATGCGGATCGCAAGGGACGTGAAGGAGCGCAGACCGCTGAGCCTCTCGCCGCTCATGACAGCCTCGCCGCAGACGCCGATGCGCACCCCGCGAAAGCTGAGATAGCCCCCGCGGAGGGCCGGGGCGGAGGCGTGGAGAGAGGCGCCGGTCGCCCGTTCCAGGACGTGCAGCAGCACCTGCTGCGTGACGATCTCCTCCCCCGCCGTGATCTCCCGCCCGGCGATCACGACGCCCGGCGGCCTGCCGAGGCGCAGGCGGATCTCCTCCGCCTCCGGCCAGCGGTTCAGCACCATCACGAAGGCCCCCGGCAGCAGCGACCGCACCGTCTCCCATGAATCCACACCATCATCTCCCAGGGACAATCTATGCCGCCGCTGCCGCGCGTATGCAAAAAACCGGAGCCCTGCGCGTCTGCAGGGCTCCGGTCCGGAGTATTATTTGGTTCGAAGTGTGGGCCACGGGCGGATCCTGTGCTTCTTCACGAGAAAGGCCCGGTCGGCGATCTCCGCCATGGGGCTGTCGGTGAGGGAGTCGGAGTAAAAGGCCTCGGTCTTCGCCCGGGGATCGAGGGCGTAGAAGCGGCGCACCTTCTCACTGTCGTGGCAGTTGAGGCCGCGGATCTCTCCGGTGAAGCGGTCCATCTCCGTCGCGATCAGATTCACGCCGAGCTTTTTGCACACAGGCTCCAGCAGGAAGCGGGGCGAGGCCGAGAGGATAAGATCCGTGCTCTGCTTTTGGGCGAGATACCAGGCGCCGATGCGCCGCTCGTTCTTCTCCCAGAAGCGGGCGACCGTTCTGTCCACATCTCCGAGGCGGGTCAGGAAGGAGAAGAGCTGCTGCTTGACGGCCTTGGCGTCCGCCTTTCCCCGCCAGTAGCGGAAAGCCATGGCGAGACTCTTCGGCAGCGTCGGCAGCACCGCGCCGGGATGGCGCAGAAGACAGAAGCGCACAAAGCAGGCGGAGCTGTCCGGGTAAAAGATCGTCTTGTCAAAATCGTAGGTGTTCACCGGCACCCCCCCTTTATTTGATCCGCAGGGTATTGGCGAGAAGTCCCGCCGAGAGGATGAAGTCCACAATCACCGCGGCGAGGGGCGACAGCACGCCGAGGGCGCTGAGCAGCACCAGCAGCGCGCTCACCCCCGTGCCGAGGGCGAAGTTCTCCGTCGCCACCCGATAGGCGGCGCGGGAGAGGCCGAAGATCTTCGGGACCTTGAAGATGTCCCGGTCCATGATCATCACGTCCCCGGAGATGAGGGCCTGGTCAGAGCCCAGCGAGCCCATGGCGACGCCGACGTCCGCCCCGGTCATGATGCGGCCGCTGTTCTCCCCCTCGCCCACGAAGGCGATGGCGGAGCGCTGGCCCTTGTTTTTCATGAGATAGTCCACGGCCTTGACCTTCTCCTCGGGCCGGAGCTCGGCGCGCAGCATGTCGAAGTTGAGGCGGGAGGCGATGGGTCTCGCCACCGAGATCACATCGCCGCTCAGGAGGACGAGCTTCTTGATCCCGTTGACCCGGAGGGTCTCCAGGGCGTCAAAGGCCCGGCGGCGGACCTTGTCCGTCACAAGCAAATAGCCGCAGTAGTGCTCGTCCACGGCCACATGGATCGCCGTACCCGGGCGGGAGGGGATGTTGCAGCGGATGCCGTGCTCCTCCAGATGGGCGGCGTTGCCCACATAGACCTGGCGCTTGCCCACGAAGGCGCTGACGCCCCTGCCGGGGACCTCTTTGATTTTGACGGCCTTCACCATGCGCTCGTCCGGGTTGCCGGCGGCTTCCCGGATCGCGGCGGCGATGGGGTGGCGTGAGAAGCTCTCGGCGGCGGCGGCGATGGTGAGAAGCTGCTTCTCGCTCATCTTCACAGGGAAGGCGTCCGTCACGGCATAGCGCCCTTCTGTGATGGTGCCGGTCTTGTCGAAGATCACGGTCTCGGTCCGGGCCATGGCCTCGAGGCAGTCCTTGCCCTTGATGAAGACGCCCATACCGGAGGCGAGAGAGAGCGCCCGGCGGTAGATGAGCGGGATAGCGAAGGCGTCGGCGGCGGTGCGCCCCAGGATGAGCAGCACGGCGGCCCGGCTGAGCCAGGAGAGCCAGCTTCCCCGGAAGGCGGGCACGGCCACGCCGATCACCAGGGCGAGCAGCGCGACGGCCGGCGTGTAATACCGCCGGAAGCGGGCGGCCAGCACCTCCTGCTCGGAGTCAAAGTCAGGGGCCGTCTCGGCGATGTGCACGATCTTTTTCACGGTGGAGCGGTCATAGGGGCGGGAGACCCGGATCCTGATATCGCTTGTGAGATTGCGGCAGCCGGAGTAGACCTTGTACCCCGTATTGACCGCCCAGGGTGAGCGCTGCCCGGAGACGGCGGCGGTGTCGATGGTGGTGATCCCCTCGATGACGACGCCGTCAAGCGGGATCCTCTCCCCCGCCGCGACCTGCAGGATATCGCCGGGGACGACGGTCTCGGGGTCCACGCGCTCGGTCCCGGTTTCGGTGACGCGGACGGCATAGCGCGGCAGGATCTCCGCCATGCGGGCCTGCTCGGCGTCGCCGCGCTCGGAGAGGCGCTTTTCAAAATGGGATACCAGGGTCGTGAGTACGAGGAGCAGCACCGCCTCGTTGAAGAGGGCGGCGGCAAAAAGCAGCAGGGCGGCGGCGACGGTGATGAGGGCGTCGTTCAGAAAGCGCCCCGCGCGGATCTCCTCCATGGCATTGACGATGTGTTCGATCGCGGCGAGGATCACGGGGACGGCGTAAGCCGCCGGGACCATCCAGCCCTCCAGCGGCAGAAAATGCAGGACGATCAGGAGAACACCCGCGATCCCGGCAAAAACAAGCGGGTGGCGGCCGAGACCCGGAAGACTGCGCCCCCCGTCCCGGGAACGTGTCAGGAAGGCGGGCAGCTTAAAAGCCTTCCTCTCCGGCGCAGGCGTTCTCTGCCCGGATTCACGCTTCGGGTTCTTCTTTATGAAATTCAGCTCGTGCTTTGGCTTCGGCGCGAGATGCTTTGCCATTTCATATCACCTTACAACGTTTTCGGGCATATTCTTACATTTTGTTATGATACATCTTTTCCCATGCTCCTGTCAATAAACATCTTCATGCAAAACAGGCTCTCCTCTTCATGCAAAACAGGCTCCCCATTCAGGGGAGCCTGTTTTGCTGCGCGGGACTTTATACTATCCCTTGATAGAAATCTTTAAGGCAACACCGCATAATGCGGCAAGAGCAGATTCCGAGAAAAATTGGGTTCTGATGATGGTAGTTTTTCGCAGGAATACTTTGTGTATTTCAAGAAAAAGTGACGAAATCAGGGCGCATTTTTTCCGAAAGATGCCGCAGGCGTATTTTGCGGTGCTGCCTTAAGTCTTCCCGGCAAAATTTGCGCCATACTGCGTTGAAGCCCTTGACCATATATCTCCATTATGCTCTGCGGGCTTCGCCTTGTCTGGCACAATTTTTCCTCGGGAATCCAATAAAGCTTCTTATCAAGGAATAGTATTATTCGTTCCGCAGGGCTTCCACCGGGTCCTTCTTGGCGGCGAGACCGGAGGGGATCAGGCCCGCGATAAACGTGAGCGTCACGCTCACCGCCACGAGAGCCGCACCGCCGATGACCGGCAGAGAGGAATTGAGGGACTGGATGCCCGTCAGGTCATGGACGATGATGTTGATGGGGATGTTCAGAAGCACCGTCGTCCCGATGCCGATGAGGCCCGCGAAGAGGCCGATGATAAAGGTCTCTGCGTTGAAGACGCGGGACACGTCCCGCTTCGAGGCGCCGATGGCGCGTAGGATGCCGATCTCCTTGGTGCGCTCGAGGACGCTGATATAGGTGATGATGCCGATCATGATGGAGGACACCACGAGGGAGATCGCCACGAAGGCGATGAGCACGTAGCTGATGACGTTGATGATGGTGGACACGGAGCTCATGAGCATCGCGACGATGTCGGTATACTCGATTCTGTCGTCCTCGGGGACGGTCTCGTTGTACTCCGTGATGGCGGTCGCGATGGCGTCCTTGTCCTCGAAGGTGGAGGCGTAGATGTTGATAATGCTGGGGCTTTCGAGATCCACATAGCCGAGACTCCTGAGATTCTGGCGCAGGCTGCTCTCGGAGTAGACCGGGGGCATGGCGTGGTCATAGAGCCAGACATAGTCGTCGTCCTCGAGGGACAGGAGGCGGAAATCCTCCGCAAGGGACTCGTCCGAGAGGTAGGCGTACATATTGCGCATCTGCAGGGCGTACTGCTCCTTGACGGTCTCGGTGAACATGCGGCGCATGTAGTCCATGAGGGTGTCGTCGTCCATCTCCTTGAGGAAGGAGGCGTAGCCCGGGTAGTACTGCAGGACCATGTCCTCGATGTCCTTGCGGGTCATGTCCTTCATCTGCTCGTCGAGCTGCTCCTCGATATACTCCTCGTCCGGGATGGTCTGGTACTCCACATAGAGCTTTGCGAGCTTCTCCGCGTCGGCGTCTGCGATGTAATCCTTCGCCGCCTCGATCTTGCGGGTCCGGCTCTGGGTCTCGTCGTTCTCATCGAGAAACGGCAGGCCGTTGAGCACGTCGGTCTCGGGATGGGCGAGCTGCTCGGCGACGAGGGGCTTCTTTTCGGCCTCGTGCACCACATGCTCCACGAGACTGTGGGTAAAGCCCACGGCGCCGGTGGCCATCATGCCGGAGAGGGCGTCCTCGTTCTGACGGATGATGCCGACGATGCGGATGGGCAGGCCGCTGCCGAAGAGGGTGGGCAGGCCCAGATCCCCGTCGGCGACGCTGATGTATTTCTCCTCCTCCTCGTCATAGGAGTACTCGTCCGCGGGATAGATGTAGCGGAAGACCATGCTGCAGATTTCCTCATAGCTCCAGCTCTCCAGCTCCGTATTGAGGTTCTCCTGGTTGATGAAGGTCTCCATGTCCGCCGAGAGGTTCCCGCTGGACTTGAGGCCCAGGGCGTAGAGCACGAGGTCCGACACCTCGTTGTTCCTGTCCACCACAAGGACCACCTCGTCATAGCGCGCGGGCCACTTGCCGTAGATGAGATCGTACTGCTGCATGAGCAGCGGATTGATGAGCTCCCCGTTCTCCCCGGGCAGCATCTCCTGCCAGGCGTTCATCATGTTGTAGGCCTGGCCGAAGGTGGCGAAGTAGCTGCTGTAGTCCCCGCCGAAGGTGGCGCTCATGGCGCGCTGCATCAGCTCCGTCACGTCGGTCTTGACGATGACGCCGTCGCTGTCCTCGGCATAGATGTTCATATCCAGGTCATAGGAGTACTGGATGGAGCTGATGCGCTCAGCGATCGGTGAATCCTCTTTTTCGATGAAGGCCTTGAAGGCCTTGAGATTGTTGGTCTGCGTCTCGGCCGAGACCATGGAGTTCATCATGTCGTAGAGGATGGTGCTGGAGTAGACCGCGTCCTTCTCGTGCTGGTGCTCCTCCGCCTCCGCCTGGACCCCCATGAGGGAGGTCATCATGCTGGTCATGTCCACGCTCTCGGCCTGGATGGTGATGGGGTAGCTGGAGAGGGTATCCTCCTGCACCTTGTCGATATAGTTCTGGATGCCGTTGGAGAGGGACATGATGAGGGCGATGCCGATGATGCCGATGCTCCCGGCGAAGGAGGTGAGGATGGTGCGCGCCTTCTTCGTGAGGAGGTTGTTGGTGGAGAGGGCGAGAGCCGTAAAGAAGCTCATGGAGGTCTTGTCCTTGCGCTTCGTCTTCGCCGTCACGGCCTCTTCGGTGCTGCCGGAGGCAAAGGGGTCGCTGTCGTCCGTGATGAGGCCGTCCTTGAGACGGATGATGCGGCTCGCGTAATCGACGGCGAGATCCGGGTTGTGGGTGACCATGATGATGAGCTTATCCCTGGAGATCTCCTTGAGAATGTCCATGATCTGCACGGAGGTCTCGGTATCCAGGGCGCCGGTGGGCTCGTCCGCGAGGAGGATGTCGGGGTTGTTCACGAGGGCTCTCGCGATGGCCACGCGCTGCATCTGGCCGCCGGACATCTGGCTGGGCTTCTTCGAGAGCTGATCGCCGAGTCCCACCTTCTGCAGGGCCTCGGTGGCCCGCCGTCTGCGTTCGGAGGCCCCCACGCCCGAGAGTGTGAGCGCGAGCTCCACATTGGCGAGCACCGTCTGGTGCGGGATGAGGTTATAGGACTGAAAGACGAAGCCGATGGAGTGGTTGCGGTAGGAGTCCCAGTCCGCGTCCGTGAAGCGCCGTGTGGACTTGTTGTTGATGATGAGATCGCCGGAGGAATACTGGTCGAGTCCGCCGATGATGTTCAGAAGCGTCGTCTTGCCGCAGCCGGAATGGCCCAGGATCGCGACGAACTCGTTCTCCCGGAATTCCAGGTCTATCCCCTTGAGCGCATGGACGACGGAATCACCGACCTCATAATCCTTCTTGATCTGACTGAGTTTAAGCATGCGTGTACCTTCTTCGCAATTGCATGTTGACAAGAATCTTCATCTGCTTTATAATACTAAGGCTTGATATAAGCCCACGTAGCTCAGCAGGATAGAGCACTCGCCTCCTAAGCGAGGGGTCGGAG
>CAMHEN010000019.1 GCA_946184165.1 uncultured Clostridia bacterium
CCCCGACCTGCTGATTACAAATCAGCTGCTCTACCGACTGAGCTACACCAGCATCGTACCGGCATCGCCCGTATATCGGCCAGCGACCTGACCCCTGAGCGCTTTGTTATAATAGCAAAGAACCCGGCGTTTGTCAAGCTGAATTTTTCGCTATTTGAAAAGTTTTGTCAGACGGCTGCGATGCCCGCAGAAACGGCGCGGACGGGCGGACAGGGAGAAATAGCGCGGGGGAGAGGCGCATATGCTGGGAGCGAGGAGGGATGCGAATGCAGGGAAAGACTATGTTGCGCCGCCGCGGCGCGGTGCTGCGGGCGCTCACGATGCTGGCGGCGGTGCTGCTGATTTTCTGGGCGGTCAATACGCCGAAGCTCGTCGGCGTCTCCGCATCCAGGCGGGAGCTGCCCGTCTACTGCGTGCAGCAGGACGAAAAGCGCGTCGCGCTGAGCTTTGACGCTGCCTGGGGCAACGAGGACACCCAGACGCTGATCGACATTCTCGGCGACCACGGGGTCGCCGTGACCTTTTTCGTGGTGGGCGACTGGGTGGATAAATACCCCGAGTCGGTGGCCGCGCTCAGCGAGGCGGGCCACGAGGTTATGAACCACTCCAGCAGCCACGCGCATTTTTCAGACCTCACTGCCGCCGAGATCAAGAATGATGTTTCAAAGTGCAACGACAAGATCGAGGCGGTGACCGGGGTGCGTCCGACGCTCTTCCGCTGTCCCTACGGGGAGTATGACGACCACGTCATCAAGGCGATCCGCTCGCTCGGCATGACGCCTGTCCAGTGGGACGTGGATAGTCTGGACTGGAAGGGGATCTCCGCCCAGGAGATTTCCCGGCGTGTGCTGGACCGGGTGCAGCCGGGCAGCATCGTCCTCTTCCACAACGCCGCCGAGCACACGCCGGAGGCCCTGCCGGAGATCCTGGAGACCCTGCTCTCGGAAGGCTATGAGATCGTCCCGATCTCGCAGATCCTCCTGGAGGGGGACTGCGTCATCGACAGCACCGGCAGACAGTGCCGGAAATAGATATGCCGTACAGCTTCGCAGGGGCCGCCCGCCTGGCGGCCCCGCGCTTTCGGCTCAAAAGAGCGTGAGCCGCAGGCGCATTTCCATGGATTATCCAATTGCCGGCGATGCGCCCTTGTCTAAACCCGGTCTGTGGTATATAATAAAAAAGCAGGCGCCTTTTGCCTGCGAAGAATGAAGTCAACCGGGAGTATATTATGAAGTACGAAAGAAAAAGCGGTCTTGCCCTGATTCCCTTCCTCGTATTTATCGTGATCTATATCGGCGCCGGCATTGCCTACCATGATTTCTACAAGTTCCCCTCTGTCACGGCCATGCTCTTTGCCGCGATTGTCGCCTTCGCCATGAGCGGCGAGAGCATCAACGAGCGCTTTGTGACCTTTGCCAGGGGCGCCGGCAATGTGGACGTGCTCACCATGCTGGTGATCTACATCCTCGCCGGGGCCTTTGCAAGTGTCGCCGGAGCCGTCGGCGCGAAGGACGCCACCGTCAATCTCGGCCTGCATCTCGTCCCGCCCTCGCTGCTGGCAGCGGGCATGTTTCTGATCGCCGCTTTCTTCGGCACCGCGACCGGCACCTCCATGGGCACCATCAACCTGCTCATCCCCGTCGCGGTCGGCGTCGCGGAGAAGAGCGGGCTGTCCCCGGTCCTGATCATCGCCACGGTCGTGGGCGGCGGCATGTTCGGCGACAACCTCTCCATGATCTCCGACACCACCATCGCGGCCACACGCTCCCAGCGCGTGGAGATGCGCGACAAGTTCCGCGTGAACCTGCTTATTGCGCTGCCCGCCGCGGTGCTCACGGTCGCCCTGCTGCTGATCTTCGGCAGACCCGAGACCGTCACCCCCCTGGACGCCGGGTCCTTTAATTTCTTCCTCGTGCTGCCCTATATCACGGTTTTGATCCTCGCACTCTGCGGGATGAACGTGTTTCTCGTGCTCACGATCGGGATCTTCTTCGCCATCGCCGTGGGCCTCATCTTCGGTGTCCCGAGCGTGACCGCCGCAGCCGCGGCCGCTGCAGCCGCGGGCAATCCCATGGGCGGGGGCGCCGTCCTCGCGGAGAGCATCTCGACCCTGGCAACCGCGATCTTCAACGGCGTCGTCGGCATGAATGAGGTCTATTTCCTCACCTTCCTCTCCAGCGGCATGTCGGAGCTTATTGCGAAAAACGGCGGCATCAACTGGATCATCGAGAAGCTGCGCGGCGTGATGAAGAGCGGGCACTCCGCCCAGCTCGGCATTGCCGCCATGGTCTCCGCCTGTGACTGCGCCACTGCGAACAACACCATCGCCATCATTGTGGCGGGGGACATGGCGCGCGAGGTGTCCCACACCTTCCGGGTGGACCCGCGCCGGACCGCGTCCCTGCTGGACGTGTTCTCCTGTGTGTTCCAGGGCATCATCCCCTACGGCGCCCAGCTCGTCGCGGCGGCGACGCTTGCCAACGCGGCCACCGGTTCGGGCCACACCTTCACAGCGGCCGGGATCATCGGCAGCATGTGGTACTGCTGGATCCTCGGCGCGGTGGGGATCCTCTCCATCTTCATCCCCTTTGCTGACGGCGTGATCCGCAAAAACCCCTGGAACTGGGAGTATGACTGCGCCGAGTCCGAGGTTGCCCAAAAGCGCGCGAAGGGCGTCTCCTGAAAACAGCCTGCATTTACAGCAGAGGCTCCGGTCTCTGCTGTGTGTATTTTGTCTTTTCAAATTCGAAATAAACGAAAGAAGGTTCAGTACTATGGCAGAAGCAAAACTCTTCAAGACCATGGACGGCAACGAAGCCGCCGCGTACGTCTCCTACGCATTCACCGAGGTAGCGGCGATCTACCCCATCACACCCTCGAGCCCGATGGCGGACCATGTGGACGACTGGGCCGCCCACGGGAAAAAGAATCTCTTCGGGCAGCCTGTCCAGCTCGTGGAGCTCCAGGCCGAGTCCGGCGCCTGCGGGGCCATGCACGGCGCGCTGGAGACCGGCTCCCTCGCCACGACCTACACTGCCTCCCAGGGCCTGATGCTCATGATCCCGCCGATGTTCCGCATCGCGGGCTCCATGCTGCCGGGCGTGATGCATGTGGCGGCCCGCACCGTCGGCACCCACTCCATCTCCATCTTCGGCGACCACTCCGACGCCATGGCCTGCCGCCAGACCGGCTTTGCCATGCTTGCCTCCTCCAGCGTGCAGGAGTGCATGGACATCGGCGCGGTGGCCCATCTGAGTGCGATCCGGGGCTCCATCCCCTTCATGCACTTCTTCGACGGCTTCCGCACGAGCCATGAGATCCAGAAGATCGAGCTTCTGGACTATGACGATCTCGGGAAGATCCTCGACTGGGACGCGGTGCAGCGCTTCCGCGACCACGCCCTCAACTCCGAGCATCCGACCATCCGCTCCACCCTCCAGAATCCGGACACCTTCTTCCAGTCCCGCGAGGCCTGCAACAGCGCCTATGCCGCCCTGCCCGACATCGTGCAGGAGAAGATGGACGCTGTGAGCCGCCTGACCGGCCGGGACTACAAGCTCTTCAACTACTATGGCGCCCCGGATGCCGAGCGCGTCATCATCGCCATGGGCTCCGTGTGCGAGACCCTGCATGAGGTGGTGGACTATCTCACCGCCCAGGGCGAGAAGGTCGGCATGGTGCAGGTCCACCTCTACCGACCCTTCTCGGCAAAGCACCTCGCCGCCGCCCTGCCCGGGACGGTGAAGATTGTCTCCGTGCTCGACCGCACGAAGGAGCCGGGCGCCGCGGGCGAGCCGCTCTTTGAGGATGTGTGCACCGCCCTGCGCGACACCGCCTTTGCAGACGTCACGGTCCTCGGCGGGCGCTACGGCCTGAGCTCGAAGGACACCATCCCCGCCCAGATGAAGGCCGTGTTCGACAACATGGCGGGGGAGCGGAAGAACCATTTCACCGTCGGCATCAACGACGATGTGACCTTCACCTCCCTGCCCGTGGGCGAGAACATCGTCACCTCCGGCAAGTCCATCATTTCCTGCAAATTCTGGGGCCTCGGCTCCGACGGGACCGTGGGCGCGAACAAGAACTCCATCAAGATCATCGGCGACAACACCGACCAGTACGCCCAGGCCTACTTTGAGTACGACTCCAAGAAGTCCGGCGGCGTGACCAAGAGCCACCTGCGCTTCGGCCACGAGCCCATCCGCTCCACCTACTACGTCACGATGGCCGACTTCGTGGCCTGCCACAAGCAGAGCTACATGAAGGACTTCGACATCGTCTCCGAGATCAAGCCGGGCGGCGCCTTCCTGCTCAACACCGACTGGGACATGGCGGGGCTCGAGGAGCACCTGCCGAACCGGGCCAAGCGCATCATTGCCGAGCGGGGCCTGAATTTCTACACCATCGACGCCACCGACATCGCCCAGCAGATCGGTCTCGGCAACCGGACAAATACGGTCCTGCAGGCGGCCTTCTTCAAGCTCTCCGGCGTCCTGCCCATCGAGGACGCGGTGGACTACATGAAGCAGGCCATCGTCAAGACCTACGCCAAGAAGGGCGAGAAGATCGTGAACATGAACTGCGCCGCCGTGGACGCCGGCCTTGCCGCCGTGAAGAAGATCGACGTGCCCGCCGCCTGGCGCGATCTCCGGGATGAGGAGACCGCGGTGGACGAGACCCTGCCCTCCTATATCCGCGAGATCCAGATCCCCGTCAACAAGCAGGCGGGCGACAGGATCCCCGTGTCCAGCTTCCTGCCCTACGCCGACGGCGTGAGCCCGGTGGAGACCTCCAAATATGAGCGCCGCGGCATCGCGACGAACGTCCCCAGGTGGATTCCCGAAAACTGCATCGGCTGCAACATGTGCTCGCTGGTGTGTCCCCACGCCTGTATCCGCCCCTTCCTCGTGACGGAGGAGGAGAAGGCCGCAGGCCCCGCGGGTCTCGTCACAAAGAAGGCCGCGGGCAAGGGCTTTGAAAACTACACCTACCGCATCCAGGTCGACCCCATCGACTGCCAGGGCTGCTCCTCCTGCGCAAACGTCTGCCCCGCGAAGGAGAAGGCCCTTGTCATGGAACCGCTGGAGAGCCAGATGCACGAGCAGCCCAACTGGGATTATCTTGTGAACCTGCCTGTCAAAGAGAACCCCATGGACAAGTTCAGCACCCGGGGCAGCCAGTACGAGCGGCCTCTTTACGAGTTCAACGGCTCCTGCGCCGGCTGCGGCGAGGCGCCCTACATGAAACTCATGACCCAGCTCTTCGGCGAGCGCATGTACATCGCGGACGCCACGGGCTGCACCTATGTGGTCGGCTCCTCCACGCCCACCTTCCCCTATGCCAAAACCGCGAAGGGCTACGGCCCCGCGCCCTCCAACTCCCTCTTTGAGAACAACGCCGAATACTCGCTCGGCATGTGCCTCTCCGTTGAGCAGATGCGCCGCCAGGCCAGGGCCCACGCGGAGGCCGCCCTCACGAAGACCGGGGATGAGCGGCTGAAGGCCGCGCTCTCCGAATGGCTCGGGAAGGGGGACGACCCCGCTGCCACCCGCGCGGTATCCGACGCTCTCAAAGATGCCCTCGCCGCCTCCGACTGCGGGTGTGAGGATGTGACCTGGCTCAAAAACCGCACGGACGCCCTCGTCAAGAAGACCATGTGGATGTACGGCGGCGACGGCTGGGCCTATGACATCGGCTACGGCGGCCTTGACCATGTCCTCGCCTCCGGGATCGACGTGAATATCCTCGTCGTAGATACCGAGGTCTATTCCAATACCGGCGGCCAGGCCTCGAAGGCCACCTCCATCGGCGCGGTGGCCCAGTTTGCCAACGCAGGCAAGGCAACGGCGAAGAAGGATCTCGGCCGGATGGCGATGGTGTACGACAATGTCTATGTGGCAAAGGTCGCCATGGGCGCAAATCCCGCCCAGCTCATCAAGGCCCTCAAGGAGGCTGAGGCCCACAAGGGTCCCTCCCTCATCATCGCCTATGCCCCATGCATCAACCACGGCCTCGTCAACGGCATGGGCAAGGCCATGGAGGAGGAGAAGCTCGCGGTGGAGTGCGGCTACTGGCCGCTCTTCCGCTACATCCCCGAAAACCTTGACAAGGGGCTCAACCCCTTCGTCCTCGACAGCCCGGAGCCCAACGGGAAGCTCCGGGAGTTCATGATGGGCGAGGTACGCTTTGCCTCCCTGACCCGCACCTTCCCCGAGCGGGCCGAGCTTCTCTTCAAGGAGGCCGAGGCGTTCACCGCCCGGCGCTACGCCCAGTACAAGGCCATGGCCGGAAAATGATACACAAGGCCCTCCCCGCAAAAACGGAGAGGGCGGGCAATACAAGATGAAGGAGAATGCAGTATGAAAGTCACATCCACCCCCAGGGCGCCCGCCGCAATCGGGCCCTACTCCCAGGCCATCGCGGCAAACGGCCTCCTCTTTACCTCCGGACAGATCGCCATCATCCCCGAGACCGGGGAGATCGACGGCGCCACCATCGAGCAGCAGGCCGACCGCTGCTGCCGCAATCTCGGGGAGCTCCTGAAGGAAAACGGCCTCGGCTTCGAGTCCGTCGTGAAGACCGTCTGCTTCCTCGCGGACATGGGCGACTTTGCCGCCTTCAACGCGGTCTACGCCAAATACTTCACCGGCAAGCCCGCCCGCTCCTGTGTCGCGGTGAAGACCCTGCCGAAGAACGTCCTCTGCGAGATCGAGCTCATCGCCGAGCTGTAAAAGGGAGGAGCCGAAAGGGCTGTCTCAAAACGAGACAGCCCTTGTATAAAAATGAATGTCGTAGGGGCCGATGCCCTCATCGGCCCGCCGTTTTGCGATAAAGCGAGTGATTCGGCGGGTCGATCTGGGATCGACCCCTACTGCTTTGGATACACATGCGTTCTGAGACAAGCTCTATTTGTATCATTCCGAAAGGCAAAGAGAAGGGCTTCGCTTATCCGAAGAGCTGCCCGAGACGGCGTACAGCCTCCTCCAGGGAAGCCCTGTCGGCCGCAAAGGACATGCGTATGCATCCCTCGCCGCCCTCGCCGAAGGCAGTCCCGGGGACGACCAGGACCCCGGCCTTCTCAAGGATATGGTCCGCGAGCTCCTCGGCGCTCATGCCCCGATAATCCACGCGGAAGAAGGCGTAGAACGCGCCCTCCGCCCGGGGGCAGGTGACGCCGGGAATGGCGTTTAAGCCGTCGCAGATGAGGTCGCGCCGCTCGAGATAGCTCCGGCGCATCGCCTCCGTCTCCTCCGCGCAGTCGAAGGCCGCGATGGAGGCGGTCTGCGTGAAGGCGGCGGTGCAGTTGAGACTGTTCTGCTGCAGCTTCAGCATCACACGGGCAAGAGCCGGATCGCTTGCCGAGTACCCGATGCGCCAGCCGGTCATGGCGGCGCTCTTGGAGAGACCGTTGAGCGTGATGACCCTGTCCCGGATCTCCGGGACGGCGCCGAGACTCAGGTGTGTCCTTCCGTCATAGAGGAGCTTTTCGTAGATCTCGTCCGCAATGAGCAGCAGATCGTGCGCCAGCGCAAAGTCCGCGATGTCGCGCAGCTCCTGCGCCGTGAGCACATGTCCCGTGGGGTTGCAGGGATTGCAGACGATGAGCATCTTGCTCCTCTCCGTGACCTTCTCCTCCAGCATTTCCCGGGTAACGCGAAAGCCGTCCTCAAACCGGAGCGGTACCGGTACATACGACGCCCCCGCCATCAGGATCCCGGAGCGGTAGGAGGGGTAGGCGGGCGTCAGCACCAGGCACTCGTCTCCCTCCTCGAGAAAGCACATCATGGCGGCAAAGAGGGCAGGCTTCGCCCCGGGCGTCACGATGATGCCGTCCTCGGAGACCTCTATGCCGTTTTCCTCCCGGAGCTTTCGGGCGATGCGGCGGCGCAGCGCCGTGGTGCCGGCGGCACTGGTATAGTGGGTGTCGTTGTTGCGGATCGCCTCGATGGCGGCGGCCTTCACCGCCTCCGGCGTGTCGAAATCCGGCTCTCCGGCGGCAAAGGAGAGGATATCGACCCCCTCCTCCCGCATCCGGATCCCCTTCGCGTTGAGGGCCACGGTGGGAGAGCCGCCGGAGCGCTTCATGCGCCGGGCTTCAAAATCTCTCATTTACTCTATGAGGCCGATCTCGCGGTAGTAGCGGGCGGCGCCGTCATGCAGCGGCACGCCGGCGAGATCCTCGCATGCCTTCTGGGGATCGGCGGCCTTCAGGGCGGCAAAGTTCTCCGTGAGACTGTCCCAGTTCTCCCAGAACACCTTGGTCATCTGATAGGCAGTCTCCTCGTCCACATCGGCGGTGAGGAAGAGGGTGAGCTTTACGGCGGAGGTAGGCACGTCCTCCTCCTGCCCGGCGTAGGTCCCGGCGGGGATGGAGTAGCTCGCGTACCAGGGGTAGTCTGCCTTGAGGGCTTCGACGACCTCCGCGGGGATGGGCAGCAGATGGGCGTCGGAGCTCGTAAGGATCTGGGTCACGCCCGCGTTGGGGGCGCCCGCCATGATCCAGGCGCCGTCAAGCTGCTTGTTCTGGATGGCGTCGGCAGAGGAGGAGACGTCCATGTATTCGGTCTTCATATCGTCCAGCGTGAGACCGGCGGTGGCCAGATGGTGCGCCGCCTCGTCGATGGTGGTGGAACCGGCCGCGCCCACGGAGAAGTGCTTTCCGGCAAAGTCGGCGAAGGTCTCCATGCCGCTCGCGTCCGTCACGACAACCTGGTTGGGGTTATAATACAGGCCCGCGAAGATGCGGATATCGGGGTTCGCGTCCCCGTCGAAGGCGTCGGTGCCCATCATGGACTGGTAGACAAGGTTGGCGTTGGCAATGCCGATCTGGGCTTCGCCGTCCTTGGCCTGGTTCAGATTGTCCACGCCGCCGCCGGAGGGGGTGGCCACGGCGCGCATGCCGTCGATATTCTCGTTCCAGAGCTTCGCGACCTCCACGCTGATGGCATAGAAGGTGCCGGCGGTCCCGGCGGTGACAAAGTTGATGTCCGTCGCGGCGAAGGCCGCGGGGGCTGCGGCGGTCAGCAGGGCCGCGCACAGGATGAGAGCGAACAGTTTTTTCATGGTTTTGCCTTCCTTTCTTTTCTTCAATGCAGCGCCGGAGACCCGGCGGTGTATCCTCAGACAGTGCCCGCGCCCCGGAGAGTCAGGCGCGAGAACAGGATCTCCGCGCCGATCAGGATGAGGGCCGCGAGATCGGTGACAAGTCCGGGCTTGATGAACAGAATCCCCGCCGCCGCGAGCAGCGCCCGGGTCGCGAGCCGCAGCGCTGTCACCCGGCCCGGGGCCTTCTCCGTCGGAAGCCCCGACAGCGCCGTCGCGAGGGCCAGCACCCCGGCGCAGGCGGTCACAAAGGCGTAGGCCGTGGCACCGGCGCCGACGCCCTCGGTGCTGCCGTAGAGCAGGACGGGATTGTCCAGGAAGAAGAAGGGGACGATGAAGCCCGCAATGCCGAGCTTGATGGCAATGAGACTGGTCTTTGTCATGTCACTGTCGGCGATGCCGCTCGCAACATAAGAACTCATGGCCACCGGCGGCGTGATGTTGCTGAGACAGGCGTAGATGAGACAGAACATGTTGGCGGCCATCTCGGTGGCCCCCACGCCCCGCAGGACCGGCACCGCCACGGCGTACACGATCACATAGGCCGCGACGCCCGGCACACCCATACCGAGGATGATGGACATGACCATCACCATGAGACCCCCGAGGAAGAGCTGCCCCTCGCCGACCACCTTCAAAATGAGATTGCCGAAGTTCACGCCGAGACTCGTCATGTTCACGGACCCGATGATGACGCCGATGATGACGCAGCTCACGCCCACGCCAATGGCGCCGCGGGCCCCCTCGAGCACCGCGTCCAGAAGGATCCGGGGGGTCATGCGCGTCTCCCTGCGCAGCCAGGAGACCGGCACCGTGAGGAAGATCGCAAGGATCGCGGCGTAGAGCGGCGTGTAGCCCGCAAACATCATCCCGAGCAGCAGGATGAGAGGCAGCAGCAGATGGCCCCGCGCCTTCAGCACCTCCGCCGCCCTGGGGATGTTCTCCGGCGCAAGGCCCGAGAGTCCGAGGCGCTTTGCCTCCAGGTGCACGGACCAGAGAAGCCCCAGGTAATAGAGAAACGCCGGGATCGCCGCGGCGAGCATCACCTTCGTATAGCTCACGGACATGAACTCCGCCATCACAAAGCCCACCGCCCCCATGATGGGCGGGGTGAACTGCCCGCCGGTGGAGGCCACGGCCTCGACCGCCCCGGCAAACTCCTTCTTATATCCCGTCTTCTTCATGAGCGGGATCGTAATGGTGCCGGTGGTGGCCACGTTCGCGATGGCAGAGCCGTTGATCATCCCCATAAGCGCCGAGGCGATCACGGATACCTTGGCGGGCCCGCCGGGGGTCCTGCCCACCAGGGTAAGGGAGATGTCGTTGATGAACTGGGAAAAGCCGCTGTATTTGAGGAAGGAGCCGAAGAGTACGAAGATGAAGATATAGGTCGCGGACACGCCGCTGCCGGTGCCGAGGATGCCGATGGTGTCCCAGACCAGGGACTTGATCACCCGCTTGAGCGTAAAGGCGGCGGTGCCGAAGGCGCCGGGGACCCAGCGCCCCCAGAGGGCAAAGTAAGACAGGAACACCAGCGCAATGACGGCGAGGTTCCCGCTGGTACGCCGTGCGGCCTCAAAGCAGAGGAGCAGACACACAATGCCGACGCGCACGTCCGTGTCGTTCAGACGCCCTGTTTTGGCAAGCGCGTCGTAGCGCCGGAGAATATAGGCGAAGCAGTACACCGCAGCGGCGCAGAGAAGAATGTCCCACACCGGCGGCAGGCTGCGCCTTCTGCACTCTTTCTTATACGTGGGATAGAGCAGAAAGGCGAGGGGGAGCAGGAGCATGATATGCGCCGTGCGGAGCTTTATCGCGCCGAGCGTCCCCGTGAGATTGGCCCAGATCTGGAAGAGGGCGAAGCCGACCAGCACGGCCGATACGATCCACGCCATGGCGCCGCTGTATACCCGGGTCCTGCTGTCGGAGTCCGCCTCCTCTATCAGCTTCTGTGCCTTCCGGTCCGGATGCTCCGTCTCCGCTGCCATGCCGCTCACCTCCCGATTCCCCCTCAATTCTGCGGTTTAAATTGATAACTTGTTAAAGTATACAGAATCTTCTCTTTCCTGTCAAGCCCGAATCCCGCCGGACACCTGGGGCGTTTTTCTTGCGAAGGCGGCGCGGCTCCTGTATAATAGGCGCGAAATCATCGGGAGGAGAGCAGAGCCGTGACGCATTACAGAAGCCTGAACGCCATGCTCAGAGAGACCTTCGGGGAGAAGGTCTACAAGCTCGCGCTGGACGGGGGCTTTACCTGCCCGACGCGGGACGGGACCCTGGACACCCGCGGCTGCGTCTTCTGCGCCGGGGGCAGCGGGGACTTTTCAACCCCGGTCGGGGACAGCGTGCCGGAGGCGATCGAGCGGGCCAAGGCGGTCGTGGCGGGCAAGGGCGCGGAAAAATACATCGCCTACTACCAGAGCTACACCGGGACCTACGCCCCGGTCGAAAGGCTGCGCAGGCTCTATCAGGAGACGATCCTGCACCCGGACGTCGCGGCCCTCTCCGTGGCGACACGGCCGGACTGCCTGGGGGAGGAGAAGCTCGCGCTTCTTGCGGAGCTGAACCGGATCAAGCCCGTCTGGATCGAGCTGGGGCTGCAGACCATCCACCCGGACACGGCGCGCTATATCCGCCGCAGCTATGAGCTGCCGGCCTTTGACGAGGCGGTGGAGAAGCTGCGCGGCGCCGGGATCGGCGTGATCGTGCACATGATCCTGGGCCTGCCGGGGGAGACGCCGGACATGATGGAGCAGACCGCCCGCTATATCGGCCGCTCAGGAGCGGAGGGGATCAAGCTCCAGCTCCTGCACGTTCTGGAGGGGACAGATCTCGCGGCGGACTACAGGGCGGGTCTCTTTGAGACTATGACGCTGGAGGCGTATATCGCGGTCCTGGAGCGGTGCATCGAGGCGATCCCGGCGGAGATGACGGTGCACCGGCTGACGGGGGACGGCGCGAAGCGGAACCTGATCGCCCCCCTCTGGAGCGCGGACAAAAAGCATGTGCTCAATGAAATCAGCCGCGCCTTCGACCGGGATATGGTCCGGCAGGGGAGGCACGCCCGGGATTGAACCCGTTTTTCCATAAACAGAAGACTTCGTCTGCTATCTATGAAAATCAGTATGAGCGGCAAAATGAAAAGAAAAAAACAGATCGGCGAATTCGCACGGTGTACGAATTCGCCGATCTGTCCGTATCATGGGGGGATCAGGCCGCCGGGGCGTCGGCGCAATAAAAGTCCTCAGCAAGCTGCCGGAACTCGAAGAGCCAGGGGGCGTCGCAGTGGGCGACGGTGGCGACGGCGGCAAGATCCATTGCCTCCGGCAGCCAGACCTGCACGCGTACCGCGCCGTTCTGCGGGTATTCAAACACCCCGGCCGAGACCCAGTTCTCCCCGTCGCTGACCCAGATCGAGCGCGGGCCGAAGACGCGGGATTTATTGGCGGTGTTCTCCGCGATGAGCTGATACTCCAGGGTAAAGCCCACGCAGCCCTTCACGGTCTCTCCGAGAACGGTGTAGGGCTGTTCCGTCCCGGGGAGATACCCGGCGGAGCGGCGGTTTTCCACATCCGGCGCATGGCTGTGTCCGCCCTCCGGCTCGGTGCCGACGGTGTACTGCATGCCGGGAAACTCCTCCAGCAGGCGGATGCTTTTGATCCAACCTGTATAGAGCTTATAGTCCGGCGAGCGGTATAGGATGCAGGACATGTCGTTCTCCTCGGCCACGACGGTGACCTCGGTCCCCTCGAAGAGGGAGGGCTGCGGCGGGATGCCGCTGTTCATCTGCGGCATGCTCTCCACAAAAAGACTGGGGGCATACCAGGCCTGGCGGCCGTAGAGGGTTTTCCACTCCTCCAGGTAGCTCTCCTCCAGCGGCAGCACGATGCAGTTCCAGTTTTGCGCGGTCTGGATTTTCTTGAGTCCCCGCTCCGCCGCGGTCTCACCCTCCGCAAAGGCGGGGGAGGAGAGCAGGAGCGTCACAACAAGCAGAAGCGGGAGAAAGAAACGGCAGAACTTTTTCATAAAAACACCTGTTTATTCTGATAGCTGCACACCATGTTCAGATAACATCGGAGAGCTTTAAGTATTTGACCCGGCGCAGCGCTGCGCTGCTGATGAGGGCGGAAAAGCCCATCGTGATGAGCGCCGGGAACAGATAGGTGCGCAGATCAGGATCGTGCACGAACTGCATATAGGGGCCCTCCGCGACCGGGAGCACCGCCTGACTGAGGAAGTGCCCGACGATCAGACCGACAAGCACGCCAAGCAGTGTGGTCACCACCAGATCCCAGGATACGTAGATCACGCACTCCCGGACGGTGAAGCCGTTGATGCGCATGATGGTGAGCTCCCGCGTCTTCTTCTGGATATAGGTCACGGACAGGTTCATCACAATGAAATAGGCCATCACGCCCGCGAGCACCAGCAGCATGATCACAATCACGTTGATGATCGAGGAGAAGCTGTTGAAGCGCTCGCGCTCGGCTGCGGCGTCCCGCACCCTCTCAAAGCCCGCAACGCCGCCGACCAGCTCCTCCAGCCCTTCGAGATCCCCGGACTCCATACGCACGAGGAAGCAGTTCCCCTCGGCCTTCGTGCCGAAGACGTTCTCATAGCCCGTGGGCGTGAAGAAGAGGAGATACCCGAAGTGGTTTGTAAAGATGCCGGTGACCGGCACCTCGTTGAGCTTGAGAGAGGCATCATAGGTGAGGAGCTTGTCCCCCTGCCGGATCCCGGCATAGACACTGAGCCTGCTCGGGATCAGGACGCCGTCGTCCGTGGGCTGCAGCATCTCGCCGCTCCCGGGGTCCTTCAGACCGTAATACCCGTCCAGACTCCCGGGCTCTGCTGCGATGGCGGTGGCGTTGTTGAGATTCTCACCGGTCTGAAAAATGCAGGCCGCCCGCCTGACCAGCACGTGGGGCATCCCGTTATCCTCCAGGATGCGGGCGATCTCGTCCCCGGCCTCCGGCGCAGAGGGATCAAAATAGACCTCTGCCTGGAAGCGGATGACCTCGCCGAACTGGCGGTCGCTGACGCGGTCGATTGCAAACTTGATGGCAAAGCCGCACATCAGCGTCATGCAGCAGCCGGCGATGCTCACGATGGTGACCAGCACCCGGCTCATATCCGTCTGCATATTGCGGAAGATGAGGCGGGAATAGAGACCGCGGGCCGATTTGCGGCGGGAGCTCCTGCGCTTTTTCTGCAGATCCCCGCCCTGCAGAAGCCGGATCGCGGGGATACGGATAAGCCCTCTGCACGCAAACCAAACGGAGACCGCCGCGAGCAGCGGAACTGCCGCAACGACGATCGCGGTCTCCAGGGGCATGAAGCAGGGCGGGATCGAGCGGAAGGTGAAGAAGGGAATATAGTTCGAGAGCATCGCCCTCTGCACCGGGAAATAGGAGGCCGCGACGCCCAGCACGGCGGCCGTGACGCCCGCCGAGACACCGAAGAACATGTACTTGCCCAGGATCTCCCGGTTATAGAGACCGAGAGCCTTGGACGTGCCGATGAGCGCGCGCTGCTCCTGCACCATCCGTCCGACGGTGGCGTAGATCACGAGCGCCGCGATCACGAGAAAGATCAGGGACACGGAGTAGCTCATCGCGGAGAGACCGTCTGCCTGGGAGGCGGCAAAGACATAGCCCGCGTTGCCGTTATCGTTGAGGATCAGCCAGCGACAGGTGCCGACGGCCTCCGACTGTTCCCGGAGCCCGTCAAGCTGCCTCGCGCCCTCGTCAAAGCTCGCCTTGCCGGTCTCATATTCCTCCAGGGCGGCGGCGTAGTCCGCCTCGCCCTGTTCCAGCTTTTTCCGGTTCCTGTCATAGAGGGTGAGACCGTCAAGATATTCCTCACCGGCGGCATACCAGGCCGCGCGGCCCTCACTGTAGCTGCGCTTGCCGTCCCTGTACTGTCCGACCAGGCTTCCAAGCTCGTCGGAGTCGCCGCCGCTTTCATCGGGGTCATCACCATCATCCGCATCGTCGAATGACTGTTCGACGGCGGCGAGCCAGGGCGGAACGGCGGCAAGCTGATACTCGGCCTCGCCGAGAGCCCTGCCGCCATCGTCCAGCTTCTGTTTCATGTCGATGAGCTGCTGCTCCGCTCTTTTGAGCTCTGCCCAGCCGGCGTCCAATTGCTTCCGACCGTCGGCGAGCTTTTCCTCGGCCTCCCGAAGCTCCTGCTCCGCGTCGTCGAGCTTCTCCTGCCCGCTGTCGAGCTGATCGGTATAGACCGTGCGGATCTTCTCCTCCCGCGACGCGGTGCGCTCTGCCTCCAGCTCCTGCAGCGCCCGGCAGACGGTACGCACGCGGCTGCGGTATTCCTCCGAATAGCGCCCCTCGGGCGCGCCGCCCGCGACGCGGATACGGGTCTTCATGAAGGCCCCCCGCAGCGCGTCCGGATCAAAGCAGTCCTGCGTCACGAGGACGTAGGGCGTCTCCTGGATCTCATAGCTGATGTGATCGGGGTGACGGAAAACGCCCGTGATCGTATATGTCTTGACTGCGAGCGGGTCGACCCCGGCGACGGGGCTGCTTTCCACCCGGATCTGCTGCCCGGGGGAGAGACCCAGCGTATCCTGAAGCCGCTGCTCAACGGCGCACTCTCCGGCCTTCGCGGGCAGGCTGCCCTCCAGAAGCTCAGGCAGGGAGATCTCCCCGGAGAGAGACTGTACCGCGACGGCGGTCTCCGTCTCACCCAGCGGGAGAACGGCCTCACTTCTCCACACCGGCTCCGCCAGCTCCACGCCCGGCAGCGCCCGGATGGCGGCGAGGTCATCCTCATCCATCAGCATCGTGGAGGTGACCTCCAGATCCCAGAAGCGATAGCGCTCATAGTAGTCGGAGATGCTCCGCCGTATAGCCTCGGAGGAATAGACCAGACTCAGATAGGCGATCAGCGCCACCATCCCGATCACCACAATGGAGATCCAGGAGATGATCTGTTTTCGGATATTGCGGCGTGCGTCTGTAAACTGTGTTCTTGTCATGGCGCTTACCAGCTCAGCTCATTTGCGCGGAGGGGGTGGAGGTTGACCTTGATGCTGGACACGCGCCCGTCCCGCAGCTTGATGACCCGGTCGGCCATCTTGGCGATCTCGGGGTTATGCGTGATCATCATCACGGTGGTGCCGAGCTCCCTCTTGATCTCCTCAAAGACCGACAGCACCTCGATGCTGGTCTGGTAATCCAGGGCAGCCGTAGGCTCGTCGGCAAAGATGATCTTCGGACGCTTCACGACGGCGCGGGCGATGGCCACGCGCTGCTGCTGGCCGCCGGAGAGGGCAGAGGGATAGTTTCCCGCCCGGTCCGAAAGGCCTACCTTGGCGATGGCCTCGGCGGCGGGCATGGGACTTGGGGCGATGTCCGCGATGAACTGCACGTTTTCCAGCGCCGTGAGATTCGGCATGAGGTTATAGGACTGGAACACGAAGCCCAGGTATTCCCGGCGGAATCTGGTGAGCTCCTTGTCGCCGGGGTGAGAGAAATCCTTCCCGTCGATCAGAAGCTGTCCCTCGGTGAGAAAATCCATGCCGCCGATGATATTCACCATCGTGGACTTGCCGCAGCCGGATTCGCCCAGCACGACCACGAATTCGTCTTTATACACGTCGAGATTGATCCCCTTGAGCACACGGGAGACCCCGTCGCCCGAGGGGTATTCCTTGATGACGTTGCGCAGAGAGATGATGACTTCCTTTTTGGCGACCGGATTGAAATCCAGCCCCTTTTCCTCCATGGCGACGGCGGCAAGGGAAGCCATCGCCTCGCAGAGAGCCAGATCCTCCGCGTCATAGTGGCTGCCGTCGACCCGGTTCAGAATCTGGACGCAGCCGATGATCTCAAAGCTGTTCTTGAGCGGGACGCAGAGGAGGCTCCGTGTGACGAAACCGGACTCCTCATCCACACTGACGGAGAAGCGCGCATCCTCGCCGACGGAGGTTGCAATCACGGACTCGCCGCTCTGTACCACCGAGCCTGCGACGCCCTGTCCGTTTTCGATGGTGATGCCGCTGATGTCCACCGGCCCGTGGTTATAGAGAGGGTAGAGGCGGTTGCTCGCCCTGTCCAGGAGCCAGATGGTCCCGGCCTCGCTGTCGAGAACTTTGACGATGATCTCAAGACTCGCCGAGAGCGCGTCGTCCAGCGTATCATGATCCCGCAGCTCCTGCGTGATCTGCCAGATTGCCTGGGTAAAGCGTGCCTTTCTGTCTGCCATGTTCAGCCTCCTCCGAGCCGCTGCTTCCCGTAACCTACTACGTCGTAGAGAGGAATCTCCTTCTGAAAGCCCTTTGGTGTGACGTGCTTGGTGCCGGCCTCGTTAACGAGCACCTGATCGCCCGCTTCCGCGAGAATCTCCTCCGTGGCGAGGATCTGCCCACCGGCGGTATAACCCTGCGCGCGGGAAGCGAGATTGACGTTGCGCCCGATCATATCGTATTTCATGCGGGTCTCGGAACCGATGTTGCCGAGGATAGCCTCCCCCTTGTGCAGGCCGATCCCCATGGAGAGCTCCGGGTAGCCCTGCTCCCGGTTCCAGGCGTTGACCGCGCCCATGCGCCGCTGCATGGCGACGGCACAGGCTGCGGCGTCCCGGGCTGACATCCGGTTGGCGCGGGGCGCACCGAAGACGACGACAATGGCGTCGCCCACAAACTCCAGGATGTTGCCCTGCCAGGCGTTGATGATCTCGATCATTTCACTGAGGTAGTGGTTGAGCATGCGGATGAAATCCGCGGCGTCCATGCTCTCGGAGAGCTCCGTCGACCGGCGCAGATCGCTGAACAGGATCGAGACGACCCGGCGTTCGCCGCCGATGAAGATGCTGTCCTTTTCGGCCAGGATTTTCTCCAGCACCTCGTCTGTCAGGTAGCGGCTGAAAGTGCGGCGGATCAAAGCGTCCTGCTGCTGCAGTGTCTCGCGGAGGTGCTCGTTCTCCTCCCGCAGCGCATTGAGTTCCATTTCCTCCGTCATAAGCTGATTTCCTCCCCCTCCCGGGCGTAGTGGGCGTCATCTCTCATGAGCTCTCGCTCCCTTCGCAGAAGTTCCTCATCTGTGGCGTGGGGATCGTGGTGGATCAGAAGCAGCCGTTCTGCGCCGCTCTTCTCCAGGAGCTCTATGCCTTTCTCGGCGGTCGAATGGCCGAAGCCCTTTCGCTTTTCGTATTCCGCCGGGGTGTACTGCGCGTCATACAGGATAAGATCCGCGCCCCGGCTGAAGGAGATGAGCGCCTTGAAAGACCTCGCATCCGGCTCGTAGTCCGTCACGTAGACGAGACTCCTTCCCCCGTAACAAAGGCGGAAAACCAGGCAGCTTCCGGGGTGCCTGCCCATCATGGTTTTGATCTCGATGTCCCCGACGAAAAAAGACCAGGGTATCGTCTCCGTAATTAGTGTGCCCGCATAATCCGTCAGCAGCAGCGGCCAGAAGGGCGGGGTATAGACCGCGGCAAGGCGCCGTGCTGCGGCCATCGGGGAGGTGCCCGGGAGCATCAGCTTTGTCACGGCGCCCTCTTCGGAGAGTCTCGGATACATGCCGAGACCCAGAATGTGGTCGAGATGCAGATGGCTCAGCAGAATGACCGGGGGCCTGTCAAAAGTGTCCGGTGCGAACACGAGGCCGCTTCCCGCGTCGAGAAAAACAGTCTCTCCGCCGGCCTGCACCATGTAGCAGGAAGTGGAGCCGCCGAATACGGCGCAGGCTTTGTTTGTGACCGGGATCGAGCCGCGTGTGCCCAATACGGTAAGACGGAAAGCCGAATGATCCATAAGCCGCTCCTCAGACCTGACCCCTGCCGGGAAAACAGGGAATAAGAATAAAAATATTATAAATCCGCTGATAGGAAAATGCAAGAAAAAGCGCCGCCCCGGCACAGCCGGGGCGGCGATAACAGAAAGTGCGCGGGAGATCCTACAGCGCTTCCCTTGTGACGGGGCGGCCGCAGACGATGTTGAGATTGCCGTTGCGGCAGCGGAGCTCGTCCAGGAAAGCCTTGAGTCTGTGCTCGTCCTTCAGAACGATTTTGTATTCCAGCTCATACAGGGTCCCCATGCTGCTGGTCTTGACCCGCTCGAGCCGGGAGGACATGGTGTAAGTCTGGAAGAGATCGTCAAACAGGCCGTCATAGTCCTGGTTTTCGCCGATGGTGATCTTGAGTGTGCGCACATTTTCCCCGGCGGCGCCGAAGCGGAGGATCTGCAGAACCAGGAGGAAGAGGGCCATGATGACAAAGAACAGGACTGCTGCCGCCACATAGCCCATCCCGGTGGCAAGGCCGATGGCCATGGAGAGGAAGATGAGGCTGATCTCCCGGGCGGAGCCGGAGGCGGAGCGGAAGCGGACAAGTCCGAAGGCCCCCGCCACGGCGACGCCGGTGCCGATGTTGCCGTTGACGAGCATGATGATGACCTGTACCACGGCGGGCAGCATCGCAAGCGCCAGCGCAAAGCTCTGGGAGCTCTTCTCCTTCACCTGGCTCAGGACCGCCGTAAGCAGCCCGAGCACAAGGCTCACGACGGTGCAGACAAGAAAGGACGAGATACTGATCTCCGCACCTGTTATGATCGTATTAAGCATAGTGTTTTACCTCCGGCCAATAATTTCCGTACACGGGCGCTTCGCCCAGAAGAGATTTGTAATAGGTTCCGTACTTGGAGAAGGACGTGGGGTAGACCCCGTTTTCGCTCAGCAGATGTGACAGCCACAGGGGCGCGCCGCCGGGGAATTTGAGCTCCATGAGGATGGAGTCCCGGGGCAGGATCAGCTCGCCGAAATCCCCGGCGCGCAGATCGAGATCCCAGTTGCGCCCGCGCAGATTCGTGTCGAAGGTGATGCGGAGCGCCGGGTCCTCCACGCCGGCCCAGGCCTCCCGGTCATAGCCGATGTAGGCCGCGGGCTGCGGCTTCCAGACATGCAGGAACCAGTTGATCTCCCGGCTGATCTGGTCGTCCCGGGAGAGCTTTCCGCGGCTGATGCAGGCCGCCGCCTCCGCCGCGCTGACGGTCACACGCCGCTTGTAGACCACGCCGTCGTATTTCTTCTTAAGCTCCACAAAGGCCTGGTCCTGCCCGCCGGGCACGCCGTAGCTGCGCAGGCGGAGCTTTTCCTTGTATACGGGTTTGTCCAGACTTGTACGCACGAGGGAGAAATCCTCCGTGTCGCAGTAGATGCTGCAGATGGTGTAGCGGCTGTATGCGTCGGGCCTGACGTAGGGCGCCATGCCGCGGCGGATGGCCAGATATTGTTTGACCGTGAGCAGGTACTTGACCTCCACACGCTGAAAGCTGTTTTGAACGGTACTCATGGGGCATGCCTCCTGTTGATCTTGCGGACCTCTTCGTCCGCTGCGGCGTCCTGTATTCATTGCATCGAACATCGCGCGAATGATTCTTATAAATCATTCGCAGCCAAGCTTGTCGTTTGGCAGCGAAACCAATCGAATCCTCGATTGATTTCGCCTTGCGATGATCAATATAGCACCCGTCCGCTGCGGAAGTCTCCGAGAAACGGCGGCGAAATTTACGAAAAATATACGAAAGCCTGCGTACAAACTGCGGCAGGCCGCGCGGTTGCTTTTCGGGAAAAGCAATGATAATATAGGATAAAAACAAAGCAAAGGACGATCAAAATGGCTGACACGAAAACCATCTATATTGCCGACGACGACGACAATATCCGGCAGGTGATCCGGACCTTCCTTCTGAGCGACGGGTATCAGGTGGAGGACTTTCCCACGGGGGATCTGCTTTTGGAGCGCTTCCGGCAGCAGCCCTCGGACCTTGTGATCCTGGACGTGATGATGCCGGGGTCTGACGGCTTTGCGATCTGCACAGCCCTTCGAAGCGTGAGCACCGTGCCCATCATCATGCTCACGGCGCGGGATTCGGAGAACGACTTCGCTATGGGCCTCGGCCTCGGCAGCGACGACTATATCACAAAGCCCTTCTCGGCCATGGCGCTTCTCATGCGGGTGCGGGCCATCTTCCGCCGCATCGACTTTGAAAGCCGGAAGCACGACGCCCCGGGGAAGGAGCGGGTCTCCGCCGGAGCGCTCACGCTGGATGAGGAGGGCCGCCATATCCTGAAGGACGGCGCGCCCCTCGCGCTGACGCCCACGGAGTATGAGGTGCTCAAATATCTGATGCTCCATGCGGGGCAGGCCGTCTCGCGGGAGGAGCTTCTGACGGAGATCTGGGGCTTTGAGACCGCCGTGGAGACCCGCGCCACCGACGACACCGTCCGCCGCCTGCGGCAGAAGCTGGACGGCTGCGGCGTGAGCATCGCGGCGGTCTGGGGCTTCGGCTTCCGGCTGGAGGAGAAGGCATGAAGCGGCAGCGGCATATCCGGACGCACGTCCTCTCCACCATGATCGGCCTCACCTGCGGGGTGCTGCTCGTGGTCATCGCGGCCTTCAATCTCTCGGTGCGCGGCTATGTGCGCGCGCGGGTCGCGGCCCAGCTCGATTCTACCTATAAAAACGCCTCCGAGATGTGGCGCGTCGGCATGCGTGAGCACCGCGGCGTGGAGCCCTTTGAAAACCGCCCCGACCGCGAGACCGGGATGCGCGGCAGCGCCATCCTTCTCGATGAGGACGGTTCGGTGCTCACGGTCTTAAACGATTTTGACGAGGTGAGCCGGGAGCTTGCCGCCTTTGCGGAGGGGCAGAAGCTCAGCGACATGGAGAACCGCACCGTCACGCTCGAGAGCGGGACCTATGCCGTCTCCTGCGTGAAGGACCCGAACCAGCCGGACAAGGTGCTGCTCGCCTATGTGGATATGACCGCCATCACGGCCTTCTCCCGTCAGGTGAATCTCATCCTGCTGGTCGTCATTCTGGCGGCGATCCTGCTCTCCGTCCTCCTGAGCCGCCGCTTTGCCCGCGCGCTTACAAGCCCGGTGCAGAGCCTCTCGGACTTCGCCGGGGCCATCGGCGCGGGAAGTCTCGAAAACCGCGCGCTCTCCTTCCCGGATGTGGAGTTTGACACCCTGGCCGAGTCCATGAACCGCATGGTCACGGAGCTGCGGGACGCAAAGCAGAAGCAGGAGACCTTCTTCCAGAACGTCTCGCACGAGCTGCGCACCCCGCTCACCTCCATCCGCGGCAATGCCGAGGGGCTGGTCTACGGCCTCATGGAGCCGCAGCAGGCAGGGCGCGTCATCCTGTCGGAGTCCGACAAGCTCGGCGGGATGGTGGAGGAGCTGTTGTATCTCTCCCGCATGGGCCGGGCAAGACCCGCGGGGGAGGCTGAGCCTCTCGATCTCCGGGAGCTCCTGTCCCTCTGCGTGTCCGAGATGCGGGCCGAGGCGGAGGGCAGGGGCATACGCTTCGCCTTCGAATTTGACGAGGAGCCCGTCATGCTCACCGTCCGGGAGGAGGACGCCCGGCGTCTCTTCGGAAACCTTCTCTCAAACGCTCTGCGCTACGCGAAAAGCCTCATCACGCTGACGTGCCGCCGGGAAGGGGAGGGCGTCTTCGCCTCCGTCCGGGACGACGGGCCCGGCGTATCGGAGGAGGATCTGCCCCATGTGTTCGAGCGCTTCTATAAGGGAGCGGGCGGCAGGCACGGCATCGGCCTCTCCATCGCCCAGTCCGTCGCGGAGAGCTGCGGCGGCGCACTCACGGTCCGAAACGACAACGGCGCCGTCTTCGAGGCGCGCTTTTCGTAAATTTTGCGTGAGCTTTACCGCCGTTTTTCGGAGATGTCCGCCGCTCCTTCGGGGTATAATCCTGCCAGAACCTTGAAAGGAGACTTCAAATCATGAAACGTTCTGTCACAGTATTGATTCTCATTCTGATCCTGGCGCTCGCGGTGCCGGTGCTCTCAGGCGGCGCCCGGGCCCACGCGGAGGAGGGCGACCTCTACACCGCCTCCTTCTCCGACCGGGACCTCTCCGCAAGCTATGATGCGGAGATCTTTCACATCACCCTGAACGGCGCTTCGGCCTCCACCGACTCTGACCGGGTCACCGTCTCCGGCGGCACGGTCACTGTCACGGGCCCCGGCACCTACCTCCTCTCCGGCACGCTCACGGACGGCAGCATCCGCGTGGAGGCGGGCGCGCAGGACAAGGTGCAGCTCGTCCTGGACGGCGTGACGATAAACGCCGCGAGCGACGCCGCCATCTATGTCGCCGAGGCCGACAAGGTCTTCGTGACTTTAGCGGAGGGCAGCGCCAACACCCTCACAAACGGCGGCAGCTTCACGGGGGCCGCGGACGAGAAGGTGGACGCGGTCATCTTCTCAAAGGACGACCTCACCCTAAACGGCAGCGGCAGCCTCACAATCACATCCCCTGCGGGCCACGGCATCGTCGGCAAGGACGACGTGGTCATCACCGGCGGCAGCTACGCCGTCACCTCCTCTGACACCGCCGTCAGCGCGAAGGACTCCCTCTCTGTTGCGGGCGGCAGCTTCGTTCTGGAGAGCGGGGAGGACGGTCTGCACGCGGAAAACGACGACGACAACACCCTCGGCTCCGTCTACATCGCGGGCGGCAGCTTCGAGATCCGCGCCGGGGACGACGCCATCCACGCCACGACCCTCCTGCAGATCGACGGGGGCACCCTCGATCTCACGGGCGCGGAGGGCCTGGAGGGGACCTGTATCCGCGTAAACGACGGCAGCGTCTCCATCAGCGCCACGGACGACGGTGTGAACGCGGGGCACAAGTCCACGCTCTATACCCCCGCCGTGGAAATAAACGGCGGCACCCTCACCGTCACCATGGGCCCCGGCGACACGGACGGCATCGACTCCAACGGAAACCTCATCATCACCGGCGGCACCGTCGATGTGACGGCAGGCTCCGCCTTCGACATTGACGGCAGCGTCACCTTTACCGGCGGCACGGTCATCGTGAACGGCCAGCAGGTCGAAACCATCCCAAACCAGATGATGGGCGGCTTCGGCGGCATGATGGGCGGCAAGCGCGGCGGCATGATGCAGGGCGGGCGCGGCGCCGGATTCGGCGGCCCGAACATGATGCAGAACGCCCCCGACGGGATGCAGGGCGGCATGATGCAGGGCGGCCGCGGCCGAAAGAACTGGTAAAACCAAATTCAAAGAGGCTGTCTCAAAACATATAAAAATGCAAAGCCGTAGGGGTCGATCCCCAG
>CAMHEN010000020.1 GCA_946184165.1 uncultured Clostridia bacterium
CCAAAACAGTTGGTGATTTGGCAGGGCCCTGCGGCTTTGCAGTATGTATGGGTATTAGCAGACTGCTTTATGGAAAATTTGGTGAAAAAGTTGATTTGACCATATTTATGATGGCATCAGGTGTATTGTGCCTGGCCTGTTATTTGGTTGCAGGATTAGCAGAGATTCCGACAGCAGGTTTGGTAGGGTGTGCTCTGTGCGGATTCTCTGTCGGCATTATGTGGCCTGGATCCATCAGTATTTCATCTCAGATACTTCCAACCGGCGGCACGGCAATGTTTGCGCTTCTTGCGCTGGCGGGAGATTTAGGCGGAGCCGCAGGACCGGCGATTATTGGTAATGTATCTCAGAAAGCAGTAAATAATCTGCAGGCAGGGGTTTTAGCGGGAATAGGCTTTCCGATTGTCTTGGTAATCTCAGTCCAATATATTCGAAGAAAGTATAGATAGTTGATTATGCATATTTCAGTTTGTCAACGATGTTGGCGCACACAGAGAGGAATACGTCTTGCGTTTCTTTAAAATGGGCTTCCAAGCGCAATTGAGACAATCTAACCGACAGGACCGGTAAACCCGTTGCCGCAAATGTCAAGTTGGTCCAACAGGTGAAAAATCTCCTGATAAACTGCGAGGATGACGGATCCGCTGAATTAGTGAAAGGGATACCGTTCCCTTGCTGATATTCATGATATAATCATCACGACAGGTTTGAAATATGACGGAGGTAAATGGTAGTATGAAAGTGCATTTTATCCAACATGACGAATGGGTATTGCCTGGGGAATACCTGGCTTGGGCAGAACGTCGTGGATATACAGTTGGAATCACAAAATGCTGGGAGTATGAACCCATTCCGAAGATCGTCACTGCGGATTTGCTGGTTGTTCTCGGTGGCGGTCAGTGTCCGGCGACGACGAAAATGGAGTGCGGTTATTTCGACGCTGAACAGGAAAAAGCCCTGATCCGCAGATATGTGGAAGCCGACAGGATGGTCGTCGGTGTCTGCCTTGGGGCTCAGCTTGTTGGTGAAGCGCTGGGTGCTTCCTTTTCCCACAGCCCGGAGCCGGAGATCGGTCCGGTTGAAGCGAGACTCACGCCGGAAGGAAAAGACGATCCCTTCTTTGCCTGCTTTAGTGATCGTTTCCTCGCGGGAGAATGGCACAATGATATGCCCGGCCTGACGGACAGCTGCGTGATCATCGCTGAGAGTGATGGGTGTCCCCGACAGATTGTCCGTTACGGCAAATACGTATACGGCTTTCAGACTCATATGGAATTCACCCATGAGATCATTGCGGCAGGACTTGATGATATCGGAGGAAGGCTGAATCGTTCCGGACGCTTTGTACAGACTGAAGAGGCACTTCTTGCTTTTGATTATTCTGATATGAACGCTATGTTGGCCTGTTTTCTTGACGCAATGGTTCAGGCGTACAAAAGGGAGCATCCTGAGACCGCCGCGTGGAAAACCACTTCCGCTGTCGCACAGGTGATGGAAAAAATGATTGCATATTCCGACGGCAATATTCATGATATCGACCATCTGATCCGGGTCTGGACATATGCAAAAACAATCGCAGAATTGGAAGGACTCGACGCAAACACACAGTTTATCCTTGAAGTTGCGGCAATCACCCACGATATAGCCTGCCCACTGTGCCGTGAGAAGTATGGCAACACAAATGGCAAACATCAGGAGGAAGAGGGGGCGCTCATGGTGAGATCATTTCTTTCTGACTGCGGCATGTGCAAAGATCAGATTGACCGCGTCGTCTACCTCGTCGGGCACCACCATACTTTTTCCGGGATTGACGGCATTGACTATCAAATTCTGATTGAGGCGGATTACATTGCCAATGCCACAGAGAATGGGTACAGCAAGGAGAACGCGGCACACTTCATTAACAGGATCATGAAATCCGAGAGCGGGAAAAGAATTGCAAAAGCTGTTTTTCGCCTGTAAAAATGAGTACTTCAGTCTCTATGATGTTGGATGTTGAGTTTCTTCTGAGAAAAGGGCAAAAATCATGAAGAGATGTATCGCAGCCATCGTTTCATTCCTCACAGATTTCAGCGCTTCATGTTTAACAGAGATTGAGCCGAACATCAAATTGGTACGCTGTCGATTGACTATTCTTTTCCATAAATGAAATTCAAGCTCTTCAAGCAAATTCATAAATTCGATATCCTTTAAACGAACTCGTTTTCTAAGGAATCTTTCGGATCTGCTTTCATTGCTCTTGCGATCCCATAAATACAGCCAAGGTATATCCACCGGCCTATGATTTCCATCATTGTGTTTTGTCAGGTCCTCCGTCAAGGCAGTCTCCCCTTCTCCAATCTTTCAAGCCGCTTTTACGCTGCAAGCTTTCATACATTTTTCTAAATCATATGCCAGCTTTGAAAACAGCAAAAAATATTTTTGCAAGGAATCCAATTTCCTCATTTTTGCTGACCCATCGTAATACTAGAACCTCATAAAAACCTTTAATTTCTTAAAGGTTTTTATAGCACCGTAAGGTGCGTAGAGGTTCTGTATGAGACGCATTTTCAGCGCCTTTGCGCTGAAAATGCCGCGGGAACCGCGGCTTATCTGATTAAATCTTTTAATCAGATAATAGTATAAGAATGGGCTTTTGAGCTGGTTGAATATTTGGTTTTGTCATTTTTACATTTTTATTAGTGAGAAAAACTGCTCGGGTTACTCAAATTGAGTTTCCCGAGCAAGTTTTTTAGTAGCAGAAAGCGAGCTTAATACTGTTTTTTTGCTTTCGTTTCTCTCATTTTTTATTTTATTCTTGCGCATTACAGCATTGTGTTTGAGTAAAATTTGAGTAGTACGAGTCATTTGAGAGAATCAAAAGCTATATAATAGTGGGTATTTATGCGAAGTCGAGAACAATATGAAGGATATTACGGTCAAAGCTCAGTTGATCTGCTCCATGACGAAGCACTCGATCACATCGCCGACCTTGATGTCGTTGAACTTCTCCACCTGCATGCCGCACTCGTAGCCGCTCGCGACTTCCCTCACGTCGTCCTTGAAACGGCGGAGAGATGCAAGCTCACCCTCGTGAATAACGATGTTGTCACGCAGGACACGGACTTCGCACCCGCGCTGGATCTTGCCGTCCGTGCAGTAGCAGCCGCAGACCGTGCCGACCTTGGAGACCTTGTAGGTCTCGCGGACCTCGGCGTGGCCGATCACGACTTCCCTGAACTTCGGCGCAAGCATGCCCTTCATGGCAGCCTCGATCTCATTGATGCAGTCATAGATCACACGGTACATGCGCATGTCGACCTTGCTTCTCGCGGCGGAGTCACGCGCTGCATTGTCCGGGCGCACATTGAAGCCCACGATGATGGCGCCGGAGGTAGCGGCCAGCATCACGTCGGATTCGTTGATGGCACCGACAGCGCTGTGGATAACCTTGACGCGGACCTCCTCGTTGGAAATCTTTTCGAGAGACGCTTTGACCGCCTCGGCAGAGCCCTGCACGTCGGCCTTTACGATGATATTGAGATTCTTCATCTCGCCCGCCTGGATCTGGCTGAAGAGATCGTCCAGGCTGACCTTCTTGGTGCCTGCGAAGGCGTTGTTCGTGCTGGAGATCCGGCGCTCTTCCGCAAGCTCTCTCGCCATGCGCTCGTCGGATACCGCATTGAAGGTGTCGCCCGCGCTGGGTACGGAGTCCATGCCGGAGATTTCCACAGGGGTGGAGGGACCGGCCTCGGTCACGCGTTGGCCTTTGTCGTTGATCATGGTGCGCACACGGCCCACACTGGAGCCCGCAATGATAATGTCACCCAGATGGAGGGTGCCGTTCTGCACCAGGACGGTCATGATGGGGCCGCGGCCCTTGTCGAGCCGGGCTTCAATCACGGCGCCTCGCGCGGCGCGGTTCGGGTTTGCCTTGAGCTCCTGCACCTCGGCAAGGATGACGAGGTTTTCAAGCAGATTGTCGATGCCCATGCCGGTTTTTGCCGAGATCGGGCAGATGATGGTGTCGCCGCCCCACTCCTCACTTACGAGGTCGTACTCGGTGAGCTGCTGCTTGATGCGTTCGGGATTCGCACCGACGGTGTCCATCTTGTTGATGGCGACGACCACGGGGATGTTGGCGGCCTTGGCATGGTTGATGGACTCCACGGTCTGGGGCATGATGCCGTCGTCCGCGGCGACAACGAGGATCGCGATATCGGTGACCATGGCGCCTCTTGCGCGCATGGAGGTAAAGGCCTCATGGCCGGGGGTGTCGAGGAAGGTAATGGGGCTGCCGTTGATTTCAACTGTGTACGCGCCGATATGCTGCGTGATGCCGCCGGCCTCACCGGAGACCACGTTTGCATGGCGGATGTAGTCAAGAAGCGAGGTCTTGCCGTGGTCCACGTGGCCCATGACCACCACGACCGGGGCCCGGGGCTGAAGATCCTCTTCCTTGTCGGCAGAATCGTCTATAAGGCGCTCCTCCACGGTGACAATGACTTCCTTCTCCACCTTGCAGCCCAGCTCCATAGCTACCAGGGCGGCGGTGTCATAGTCGATGATCTCGGAGACCGAAGCGAAGACGCCCAGCTTCATGAGCTGCTTGATGACTTCAGACGCGGTCTTCTTCATGCGGGAGGCGAGCTCACCCACGCTGATCTCGTCCGGGATCTGCACCTTCAGCGGCTGCTTCTTCGCGATCTCAAGCTGGAGGCGGTTCATTTTGTCGCGCTCTTCCTGACGGCGCTTGGCGGAGCCGACCTGAGCGCTGTTGGGACGCTGCTTGGACTTGCTGCCGATTTTCTGCTTGCTGGCCGTACGCATGTTGTTGGCGTTTGCCTTGGTGCCGGCCATATCTTCAAACTTTTCGTTGTACTTCTCGATGTTGACAGCGGCGCCGCCTCTGGTGTCGACCACGCGCTTCTCCGCGACCTGGCGCGGCGTGTGGGGTTTGTTGGGCTTCTGCGCCGCCGGCTGCGCGGCAGGCTGCTGCACCTGAGGTGCGGGTTTTGCAGGCGCCTGCTTCCCTTCCGTTCTCTTTCCGGCTTCCTGGGCTGCGGACTTTGCCTCGGCCCGAGCCGCAGGCTCCACCTTCGCCTTGCTCTGCTCAGGAGCGGCAGGCGCGGCTTTCACCGGCGTTTTAAAGATTTCCTCAAGGCTCTCAGCCTGGTTGTGCTGTGTCATATACTCAAAGATCACATCCAGCTCCGGCGTCTCCAGGACCTGCATGTGGTTTTTCGGCGTCGCTATATAATCAGTGAGAATCTGAGAGATCACCTTCGAGGCAACGTTGAAATCCTTTGCCACCTCGTGGATTCTGTACTTGATCAAGCTCATACTTCAGTCCTCCTCATTCCATTCCTCTTGCGGTCTGCGCGTTCTGATTTCTGTTTTTTGCGCCTTGCTGTTTTCTCCCTGCGCTTCAAAAGCTCCTGCGCACATGGTCCATAAGCCTCCGGATTCGAGTCAGCCAGGAGCTTCGCAAAGCTCTGTGCAAAGCCGATCTCCGTCACGGCGGCCATGGAGCACTCCCCCATGCCGAGAGCCGCGCCGAGTTCCGCGCGCGTATAGTGGACCGGGAGCAACAGCACCCTGCGTCCGTACGCCGCGTTCTCCGCCTTGCGATGGGCATTTTCGGCGATGTCCGCGCTCAGGATCAAGAGCTTTGCCCTGCCGGCGCGGATCGTGTCACAGGCGCTGTCCGTGCCGGTCTCGACGGCGCGAGCCCGGCGCATCATGCCGAGCAGTCCCAGTGCCTTATCCTCCATCGTCCGCCTCCATCTCCTGTTCCAGGCGCGCATAGATCTCCGAGGGGATCTGCGCTGAAAAGGCGTGCTCCAGTGCATGTGCCCGAATCGCCTTTTTCAGGCACTGGGCGTTCGGGCAGATATAAGCCCCGCGGCCCGGTGCCTTGCCCCGAAAGTCAAGGCTGATTTCTCCTGCCGCAGAGCGGACCACACGGATCAATTCGCGTTTGGGTTTCATTTCGCGGCAGCCCAGGCATTGCCGCATCGGTATTTTCTTTTCCAAGACTGCCACTCCTTTACAAAAATAAACTCACGGGATAACAATACTTCATTGATACTGCAGATCGTTTTTACGGGAGCTTTGCTTCCTAAAGACCCACCCTGAACCGAGCTATGCAGGGCCTCGCCCCGTCGTCAAACGAAACTCACGCCATTCCTTCCGTTTTTCTCTCAAAACAAAAACGTCGGCTTTGATTTTGGAAAGGAAGAAAGAGGGAGCAGAGCGCAGTTTTCGTCACGCTTGACGGAAACGGAGCGCCGCGAGCTTCTTTTGACGCCACGGCGTGTTACGGTCCGCCGTGTACGATAAGTGCGAGTCTCTCACCTGCGAAAGCGGAGTTTCGCAGGTGATCAAGCCTCGGATTCGGGCTTAATGTCGATCTTGAAGCCGGTGAGCTTTGCGGCAAGGCGCGCGTTCTGGCCTTCCTTACCGATAGCGAGAGAGAGCTGGGAATCGGGGACGATAACCCGGCAGCTCTTGCCGTCCTCCATCATGGTAACGCTGATGACTTCAGACGGGGAGAGAGCCGCGGCAATATATTCCTCTGGGATCTCGCTGTATTTGACAATATCGATCTTCTCACCGCCGAGCTCGTTTACGATGCTCGCAACGCGGCCGCCCTTCGGACCTACACAGGAGCCGATGGGGTCCACGTCGGGATCGGCGGACCAGACAGCCATCTTTGTGCGGCTGCCGGCCTCGCGTGCGATGGACTTGATCTCCACGGTGCCGTCGTAGATTTCGGGCACCTCAAGCTCAAACAGGCGCTTGACAAGGCCCGGGTGCGTGCGGGAGATGAGCACCTGGGGTCCTCGTGTGGAATTTCTGACCTCCACGACATAGACCTTTATGCGGTCGCCCTCGTGCAGCGGCTCGGTTTTGATGCGCTCGTTGGGGGCAAGCATGGCCTCGGTATACTCGCTGTTGGAGGAGATGCGGATGGAGACGCTGCCGTTTCTCGGCTCGATATGGGAGACGATACCGGTCAGGATCTCATGCTCCTTGGAGGTAAACTCCTCATAGATGATCCCACGCTCCGCTTCGCGGATGCCCTGGATAATGACCTGCTTGGCAGCCTGGGCCGCAATACGGCCGAACTTCTTGGTTTCAACGGGGACATGCAGCTCATCGCCGACCTTGGCGCGCTTGCTGATTTTCTTTGCGGCCTCAAGAATGATTTCGTGGCTCGGATCCTCGACCTCCTCCACCACGGTCTTGATGACGTTCATCTCGATACGCTTGGCATCCTCTTCCAGGATGATCTCCACGTTGTCCTCGCACTCGGGATTGTCGCGCCGGAAAGCCGCAAGCATGGCCTGCTTGATCTTATCGTACATATAACCGCGAGGAATGCCCTTTTCTTTTTCGATATCCTCTATGGCCTCAAAAAAGTCTGCGTTCATTTCTGATTCTCCAATCTACAACTTCTTTATACTGTGAAGCAGCGGATCGAAAAAAGCATCGATCCCTGCGTTTTTTTATATAGATACGTGAAGCCTGACGAGAGCGATCCGGCTCTTTTCAAAGCGGATCTCTTTCCCGGCTGTGTCGATGGTCACGTCGCCGCCGTCATAGCCCTTCAGGTTTCCGACGAAGCTCTTCTGACCGTCCATCGGCTGGTAGAGACGCAGCTCCACTTCACTGCCCATAAACTGCTCGAAGTCCCGGGGGCGCTTCAGCTCTCTCTCGGCTCCGGCGGAGCCGACCTCAAAAACATAGCTGTCCGGGATTGGGTCCGCCTCGTCCAGCATGGGATCGAGCCTGCAGCTGATGCGCTCACAATCGTCGATACTGAGGCCGCCCTCCTTATCCACGAAGATGCGCAGATACCAGGTACCCGCTTCTCGCACATACTCCACATCCCAGAGAGTGCAGCCCTCTTCCTCAACGACAGGCAGCGCAAGCTCCGCAACCCGTTCTGTTATCTTACTCATGATTCTGTCTCCACGGTCGTATAAATCTCCACGGTCGTATAAATTTTAATTCTGGGAAAAGTCTCACAAAAAAGAGTGGGCCAAAACCCACTCTGACAACAACATAACTTACTTTACTTTGTGATAATATCACGAAGCGGCACATAATGCAAGTGTTTTTTGCCGAGGTTCCCATATTTTGTTTTAAGAAAACGGCGGATCTCCGCAATACTTCAAAAACTATATAAAAAAGTCTTGACACTTTAACACAGCAGTGTTATGATGCGTCCATAAACCAAGGAGCGGGAGGAGTACTCCGCAGGATATCTCTTTTCAGAGAGCTGCCGTTTGGTGCAAGGCAGCAGGAGGTGTGCGGAGGAATGGACCCGTGAGGGCAAACAGAACGGGGTAACTACCCTCAGTATGGGCGACGGAGCTGGCGATCCGTTAAAAAAGGGCCGGCGTGTGATGGCACGCAAAAGTGGGCGCATAAGCGTCAAGCCGGGTGGTACCGCAGGAGTGTATTTGCTCTTGTCCCTGCAAATCTGCAGAGGCAGGAGCTTTTTGTTTTGCCTCTGACATCTTTGAAAAGGAGCGATCCCCATGTCCGAACACAACATCCCCTACAAGACCTACCTTGAAGAAAACGAAATTCCGAAGGCATGGTATAACCTCCGGGCCGACATGAAAGTGAAGCCGGCCCCGCTTCTCAACCCCGGGACAGGCAAAGCTCTCACGGCAGAGGAGCTCACTCCGATTTTCTGCGAGGAGCTTGTTCAGCAGGAGCTTGACAACGACACCCCGTATATTGCGATCCCCCAGGAGATCCTGGACTTCTATAAAATGTACCGTCCCTCGCCGCTGGTGCGTGCCTACTGTCTCGAAAAGGTTCTGGATACGCCGGCAAAGATCTATTACAAGTTTGAGGGCAACAACACCTCCGGCAGCCACAAGCTCAACTCTGCCATCGCCCAGGCCTATTATGCCAAGAAGCAGGGTCTCAAGGGCGTGACCACGGAGACCGGTGCCGGCCAGTGGGGCACGGCTCTGTCCATGGCCTGCGCCTATCTGGGGCTCGACTGCAAGGTGTTCATGGTCAAGGTCAGTTACGAGCAGAAGCCCTTCCGCCGCGAGGTCATGCGCACCTACGGTGCAAGCGTCACCCCCTCCCCTTCCACGGAGACCGAGGTCGGCAAAAAGATCCTGGCCGAGCATCCCGGGACCACAGGCTCTCTCGGCTGCGCCATCTCCGAAGCCGTTGAGGTGGCCACCAAAAACCCAGGCTACCGCTACGTGCTGGGCAGTGTTCTGAATCAGGTCCTCCTGCACCAGAGCATCATCGGCCTTGAGACCAAGGCAGCCTTCGACAAGCTGGGCGTCAAGCCGGACATCATCATCGGCTGCGCGGGCGGCGGCTCGAACCTGGGCGGCCTGATCGCCCCGTTCATGGGTCAGAAGCTCAGAGGCGAGGAGGACTACCGCATCATCGCGGTGGAGCCCGCCTCCTGCCCCAGCTTCACCCGCGGCAGGTTTGCCTATGACTTCTGCGATACCGGCATGATTTGCCCGCTGGCAAAGATGTATACCCTGGGCAGCGGCTTTATCCCCTCCCCGAACCATGCGGGCGGCCTGCGCTTCCACGGCATGTCCACGGTCCTGAGCCAGCTCTACCACGACGGGTACATGGAGGCCCGTGCCGTGGAGCAGACCTCTGTATTTGAGGCGGCTGAGCTCTTTGCCCGGTGTGAGGGTCTGCTTCCCGCCCCGGAGAGCAGCCATGCCATCCGCGCCGCCATCGACGAGGCGCTCCGCTGCAAGGAGACCGGCGAGGAGAAAAACATTCTCTTCGGCCTCACCGGCACCGGCTACTTCGATCTCAAGGCCTATGAACAGTTCAACGACGGCAGGATGTCCGACTACATCCCCACGGATGAGGAACTGGAGAAGGGCTTTGCCGGACTCCCGAAGATCGACGCCTGAGCTTTCCCCAAGCAATCGCCCGACAGCGCCCTGCCTCTGCGGGGCGCTGTCTTTCTGTCTTCAGAAGCATCCATTCAAAAACTTGCGCTTTCGGAACGCAGCGGTTATAATGATAAAAATTCAACGCGAAGGGAGAATTCCATGATCGACAGAGAGAGAATTACAAGGACGTTTGACGAATATGTCTCTGCCTATGATGCGGAGGACCCGAAGATTCGTCTGAAGATTGAGCATACCTATGCCGTCGCAGCCCTCTGCGAGAAGATCGCCGTCTCCGCAGGAGCCCCTGATCCGGAGCTTGCCTGGCTCAGCGGAATGCTCCACGATATCGGACGCTTTGAACAGATCCGGCGATACCACACATTCATCGACTCCATATCCGTGGATCACGCCGCTTTCGGCGCTGATCTGCTGTTTCGCGAGGGATTGCTGGAACGCTTCGCGCCGGATCTGTCAGCATCCGATGCGGCGCTGCTGGAGTGTGCCATCCGTGCTCACAGCGCTTACAGGCTTCCGTCGGATCTGAATGAGACGGAGGTCATGTACTGCAATATCCTGCGCGACGCCGACAAACTCGACATCTTCCGTGTGGACTGTGTCACGCCCATGGAGGATATCTTCAATGTGACCAGGGAAGAGCTGAGAAGCTCCGCTGTAAGTGAAGAAGTGCGCGCCTGTTTCCGGGAACGACATGCCGTATTGCGCGGGCTAAAAAAGACGGCTGTCGACTTTTGTGTCTCCCACCTCTGTCTCCTCTTTGAGCTGGTCTATCCGGTGAGCCGCAAGATCGCGAGGGAGCAGGGCTTTGTTGACAAACTGCTGAGCTTCTCCTCAGATAATCCCGAGACCCGGGCCTGGTATGCCTACATGCGGGATCATATCTGGGAATGTGAATAATAAAAAAGGAAAGCGCGCTGCGGCAATGCTTCCGCGGCGCTGCTTCCTGGATTAAACTATGTCGATCTGGCAGCTCTGCATAGTCCGGAGTGCCGCTTCATGCAGCTCGGGCGTCACACCCGCGCAGCAGGCGGCATTCACGGAGATCGGCGCATCCGGGAAATGCGCCTTCAGAAGCAGCGCGTTGCTCACGACGCAGATGTCCGTGCAGAGCCCCACAAGCTCGACGGAGAAGTCCTCCCCGTCTGCGACCTCGGTCATCAGATACGGAAGGGCGGTAGAACCAAAGGTATATTTTTGTACCTTGAAATGGGGCGCGGTCTCGAGTGCCTCCCTGACCTTCTTCGTAAGTTCCCAACCGGGGGTCCCGTAGATGCAGTGCGGCACTGGCAGCTTCTTTCCTTCCGCTGTGTCGAGATAATCGTCAAAGTGTGTATCGTAAGTCACAAAGATTTCCCCTTCAAAGGTACGGATCTTATCGGCGACCGCAGGAACGATGGCCTCCGCCTCCTTTGTGCCGAGTGATCCATCCACAAAATCGGTCTGCATATCCACAACCACCAGAAAATGTCTCATCAATTACATCCCTTTCTTTTATTGAGCATGAAGATTTCTTCTTTCTGTCATTCTGAGTATACCACGCCATGCTTGTCCAATTCAATACAGATCCTGCTGCGGTGCCGAGGAACGACCCGATTTCTATACCTGACATTTTTCGGGATGGGCAGTTGTAATGTCCGGCAGTATTTCATTCGTTATGTTTTGATGATTTAAGAAACCTGCGTATTACTCTTGCTGGGATGCAGCTTTTCCTTTCTGTGTTACGTGCGCCGCTCTGATGATCGGCGCTTGCCAAAATCGTGTAGTTTTTCTCTGATGCCTATGAACATCTTGCTCGGCAACACTGTCTCTCTCGCGGCCGCCTGCTTTACGTTTGCGAGCTCATGGAGTCGGGACCGCAGAAAAATCTATTTGTTTCAGGCAGGTCAATGTCTGCTTTCCGCTATTGCCAATGTGTTTTTTGCCTCCATCAGCGGCGTCACAACATTCCTGCTCTGTGCGCTGCGAAATTTCCTCCTCGCCCGGGACCGGCTGACCGGAGGGCGCTGCTGTCTGCTGGTAGCTCTGGTGGCTGTGATCGGCATTTGGGCAAATAACCGGGGTACGCTCGGCCTGCTGCCCGTTATCACTACCGCCGGGTATTCCATGGTCTGTCTCTATGCGAAAAGGACAGAAACGATCAAACTCAACATTGTAGTCAACCTGACACTCTGGGCGGTCTACGACTGGTTTATCCTGGACTATGTGGCTTTCGCCGTGGACAGCGTGTCCGCTTTGCTGGCACTGGCGTCTCTGTTTTGCCGCAAGGAATATACAGACCATACAGGGCGCCCCTGACTTTTCCTGTTCCCGCCATTCTTCCAAGCATCTCCGGAGGTTTTATGAAGACGACGATTTGGCATCCCTTTCCCCCTCTTTTTGACACGAATTCCCGTGTCCTGATCCTTGGATCTTTCCCTTCCGTCAAATCCCGGGAGCAGCTCTTTTTCTACGGTCATCCGCAGAATCGTTTCTGGAAAGTGATGGCCGTGGTTTTATGCAGCGAGGTTCCGACGAATATCCAAGCTAAAAAGGAATTGCTCCTCTCTCATGGCATTGCGCTTTGGGATTCCATTGCCCGATGCGAAATCGAAGGGTCCTCCGATGCGAGCATCGCGCAAGTCGTGCCGAACGATCTCCGTCCGATTCTGGAGGCGGCGGAGATACGAAAAATCTTTTGCAACGGGAAAAAATCCTGGAAAATGTACTGTCAGTACATTGAACCGGTCACAGGCCGTCCGGCGCTCTGCCTTCCTTCAACCAGTCCTGCCAATGCCGTCTGGTCGCTGGAGCGGTTGACAGATGTCTGGAGAGAGAGTCTGACGCCATATCTGTAAGACAGGCGCCGCCCGGATCGCAAAATATTGCGCGAAACAGGAAAAAAACACTTGAAATGTCTTTCTCTCTATGGTATACTTCAAAAGCTGTTTAGTATTATTGAATCGAAAGGATTGAAATACATGTCTGGACTTACGATTTTCTTTACCATTCTTCAGGTTCTCTCCGGTCTCGCTGTGACCGTGATTGTGCTTATGCATAGCGGTAAGAGCGCAGGCCTCTCCGGTTCCATCTCCGGCGGCGCCGAGACCTTCCTCTCCAAAGGCAAGGCTAAGTCTCTGGATGCGAAGCTCGCGAAGGCCACCAAGTGGTTCGCGTTGGCTTTCGTTCTCCTTACCCTGATCCTGAACCTGATCTGATTTTCGCATCAAAAAAGACGCTCGTAAGAGCGTCTTTTTTTCTCTATATGTTTATTTCCATTCCTTCCAGATCTCAGGACAGAATCCTATCGTGGCCTGTTTCCCGTTTCTGACAACCGGGGTCCTGATGAGCTCGGGCACTTCAAAGAGCTTTTCCATCTTCGCCTCGGTGGTCGCGAGATACTGAAAGAGGGCGTAATCCTGATCCCTGGGATCGGCCATGTTCTCGAGTCCGACCGCGTTTTTGACGCTTGCAAGCTCTCCCCTGCTCATGCCGTATTTGAGGATATCGATGTACTGGTATTTGATCCTGCGCTCCTTGAACCAGCGTTCCGCTTTTTTCGTCTCAAAGCATTTCGATTTGCCGAAAATCTGAATATTCATTGTTCACAACCCCATCATTCCCGGCATGCCTGCTCCTGCTTCTCAAACGACCGGCCTTTGAAGAATACCGCCGCTTCTCAATGCCGGAGAGACTGCCTGCATTCAGTATATTCAGTCAAGCTCTCACTGTCAATCGTTTCTTCATGCCCAGGCCTCCTTCTTCCGGAAACTGCGTTTGTACCCGTCGGGGTTCTTTATGTGTATGGTTGGTTAAGTATATCACTCTATTGACATGCAATCCTCGTTATAATGATTTAGCAGCATAGCTGTCGGGAAAAACTCTGTGCGGATCCATGCCGTATACTGCATGCTGCATATTTTTTAGGAATAGGATGATCCAATAAAGCGGTTTTTTGCCGTTTTAGCATTGGTCTCGTGGAGTATGATCCGCATACGGAGCGGGTCGTCATCTACGAGCAGAACTATATTTCCACCCATCTCGGAAAACTCGTCGGAGATCCGGATACTCCATAAGCGTCGGGTTTTATTCCAATGTCATTGCGGAGAATATGGGGATGAGCACCGATTAGGTCGATAATATCTATTATATCGCCCTGCTTCATGATTTCGGTAAGATTGCAATTCCGGACAGTATTCTGAACAAGCCGGGTCGTCTGACCTATGCGGAATATGAAATCATGAAAAGCCATACGACCCGCGGCGCGGCAATACTGAGAGGGATTTCCACGATTCCGCATATCATCGAGGGCGCAAAAAGCCACCATGAAAAATATGACGGATCGGGATATCCCGAAGGGCTCAGCGGTGAAAGCATTCCGTTTGTGGCAAGGATAATCTGCTGTGCGGACTGCTTCGACACAATGGCCTCGAAGCGGGTTTACAAGGAGTCTTTTTCTACGGAAGCTATCATCAATGAGTTCAGGCGCTGCGCCGGAACGCAGTTTGACCCCCATATTGCCGGGATCGTCATTGAGCTGATTGCAAGCGGAAAGCTCAAACCGTACACCGCCGAGAGTACCTTCCTCGGCAGCGACGGCAAGACCCATTGAATTTGAAAAGGCGCAGACTCTCAGCAGGAGCCTTGAGCTTTCCCGCAGTTCCCCTCTCCCCTCTCATGGCGGACATCGAGAATAAAACAAACATACAAGAGACGGCATTGTCTGAGGGCCTTTGCGCCCGACAATGCCGTCTCTTTATTCTTCATTTTCCGCGGCAAAACATGCAGAATGAACAAAGGATTTGTTCAAATGTATCTTGTTCGTAAAAGGTATTCCCGCAGAAGAAATCCCTTCCACTGTTTTACGAAACAGGGCTTTCGTTTCTATGCCCGCACGCGGATGAGCACTATATTCTGTTCCTCTGCGTCGGGATCATAGCTGAAGCAGATCTCCTCCGCCGCGCTCTGCAGCACCTTGAGAGAAAGCCGGTTATCCGTGTCCTGCGGATCAAAGCGCCCACCGCGGTAACTTACGGTCACCACGGTGCCGCCTCCCTGCGCGGTATGCTCTGTCACGACACGGATATGAGGCTCCGGCATCCGGGGCAGCAGGATCTGCTGCACCAGCTCCTCAACCACAAGGCGTATACGGTTTCTCTGTCTGTCGTAGATTTCATTCTGTATACAATAGCGATCGATAGCGCTGCCTGTCCCGATAAAATCATAATCACGACTGTCTATGACCAGCTCCAGCACCTTGAGCTGCTTGACAAAGCGGCGCGTCAGTTCCTTCTGCGGATGCTCGAAGATTTGCTCAGGGGTGCCGTCCTCATAGATGCCGCCCCGGTCCATGTAGAATACCCGGTTGGAGACGGTACGGGCAAATCGCATCTCGTGGGTCACAATCAGCATAGTCTTCCCGCTTCTGGCCAGCTCCCGAATGACCGCCTGCACCTCGTCCACCATGGTGGGGTCGAGAGCGCTGGTCGGCTCGTCAAACAGGATGATCTCCGGATCCATGGCGAGTGTACGGGCAATGGCGATACGCTGCTTCTGTCCGCCGGAAAGCTCGTCCGGGTAGCTCAGCGCCTTCTCCGCAAGGCCCACCATCCGCAGCAGCGCCATGCCCTTGTCGTAGGCCTCCTGGCGGCTCATACCCTTCAGGTCTATCGGAGAGAACATGATATTCTCAATGGCAGTCATATGTCCGAAGAGGTTGAAGGACTGGAAGACCATCCCCATGCGCTGACGGATCCGGTTTATGTTGCATCGGCGGTCCGTAATCTCGTCTTCGTCTATCCAGATCCGCCCCGCCGTGGGCTTTTCCAACAGATTGATGCAGCGCATAAGCGTGCTCTTGCCCGTGCCGGAAGGGCCGATGATCGCGATCACATCTCCGTCGCGGATTTCCACACTGACGTCTTTGAGAGGCGTGGCATTGGGGTATTCTTTTATCAGATGCTCAATTCTAATCATCGGTCTTCACTCCCTTCAGGATGCGCTCCCTGCTGCGTTTCTTCGGGTTTATCTGCATCTGAAGCCAGCGGATAAGGGCGTTTGTGATCCCTTCCATCAAAAAGTAAATCACCGTGACGGCAATCAGCGGGAAGAATGCCTCATAGGTACGGCTTCGTACAATGTCGCCCATCTTTGTGAGATCCTGCACCGCGATGTAGCCCACGACGGCCGTCGCCTTAAGCAGGCTCACAATCTCTCCCCGGTAGGCGGGCAGCACATGCGGGATCGCCTGGGGCAGGATAACACGATAGAAGGTACGCCGGTTAGAATGGCCGAGGGCGTAAGCCGCCTCATACTGGCCTGCGTCGATCACGCCCACACCCATTTTCATGAGCGCAAATACCGCCGCGCCGAAGGTCAGCGTAAAGCCGACCACCGCCACCGCGATGCCGCTGATGGCGACGTTGCCGAAGACGATATAGTACAGGACCATCAGAAGCACAACCATCGGCATCCCCTGCACCAGCCACACGCAGAAGCGTGTGACGGCGTTTGCGGCGGCATTCCCGTTGCGGCAGAGCATAAACATCCCAAAGCCCAGCGCCGTCCCTAAAAGAATCGACAGGATCGTAATCAGCAGAGTATTCTCCACGCCCTTCACAAAGAGTTTCCAGCGGCTTTCACGCAGGAAGGTCTTTTCAAAGCTCATTCGGATGCTGCTCAGGAAAGAGACCTTTTTCGCTCGCCCGTCGGTCTCTCCTCCGTCGGCTGAAGCGGCGGCAAGATCCGACGAACGCACCGCCAGCACGATCCCGCCGTGAGCTGTCGGCTCGGAGAAGCGTACCTCCTCCTCTCGTTCGGGCGTCACGTTCATGTCGGTGGTGAAGTCATACTTGCCGGACTGGATCGCAGGGATGCGCCCCGCGAAATCCACGTCGCCCAGCTTGAGAGCATACCCCCTGTCCCGGCAGAAGCGCACGACGAGGTCGATATCATAGCCGACGATACTCCCGTCCTTGACATAGGACCAGGGCATGTCGGTAGCGGTGGTGACAACACGGATGGTGCCGTTTGTACCGGTGAGCCCGGACATGTCCACGATCTTTCTGGCCTCATCCACGCCGAACCAGATTTCATCCAGCTCCCGCATGGTGCCGTCCTCCCAACATTTAGCGAGGAAGGCATTGAACTCCTCGCACAGAGCGGCGCTCTCGGGGTCGTCCTTCCGGAAGGCAAAGCTGTAGTTATTCTCGGTGAGGCTCTCATGGATGTAGTCGACCTCCGGCTGTTCGGCGTGAACGGACTTGATCCCCGGCTCATCCCCAAGAAAACCGTCGATTTTTCCGCTGAGCAGAGCAGTGATGCAATCCGGATAGGAATCAAAGAGGAAATACTCGCTGTCCGGGAAATAGGTATGGGCAGCGTCCTCCATCAAGGGGCCGACCAGCACGCCGATCTTTTTGCCGTTATAGTCCCCTGCTGTGACGGTCTTCTTCGGCAGAGCGGCAGTCGTGTCCCTGACCATGATCCCGTTTTGCTCCCGATAGAGGGGGTCTGAAAACTGCAGCGCATCCGCCCGTTCGGGCGTGATCTGAAGATTTGCGGCAATCACGTCCACCTTGCCCGAACGCGCGGCCTCCACGATGGAACCGTAGTCATAGAGATCAAACGAGACGTCCGCATCCAGCCAGGCGGCCAGACGATAGGAAAGCTCGATGTCATATCCGGTGAGCTCCGTCCCGATAAAGAAGCTGTAGGGCTCCACGATCCCGGTCGTACCGACCTTGAGATGGTACTTCGGCGCCGTCGGAAGCGCGATCTCCGGCAGCTCTGTGCTCCCCTGCGTAACCCAGCGGTCAGCCATCTCATCCAAGGTTCCGTTCTTCTGCTGCTCGGCGATAAACGCATTCACGCTGTCGGCAAGGTCCGGGATCGCAGAGACGGGAGACAGGCCGAAAGCAATCTTCGTCTCCTCGCCGACGGTCTGATCGAGCACCCTGACATTGGGAATGCCCTTTGCAGCGGCGATCTCCATCTGCTTTTTATCATAAACAAAACAGTCGATCTTCCCCTGTGAAACAGCGTTATAGCCGTCCATTTTAGTAAAATAGTACAGCTCAGCATTCGGATAGAGTTTCTCTAAAAGCAGCGCCTGTACGCTTCCGCTCTCCACACCGATGCGGAGTCCCGGGGCGGAGAGATCGAACTCCGTCTCCGCATGGGAGATTGCCGGCAATACAAGCGGCAGGATAAGGAGAAGCATGAGGCAGAGCATAAGTGCCTTTTTCAATATATCACCCCTTTACATGCTGGAGAGGCCGACCGGGTCTACAGCTCTGTTTATTGCCTCAAGCGATATTATATTCTTTTTTCCCGTGCCGTCCAACATTTTTATTTTGCAAGGAGGACTCAGGAGCCGCTCTCTTGTGTCCTGCTTATTTTACAGCATAGCTTTCTTGCGAAGCGTCAGTGGTTATGGTATATTGCTAGAGAGAATCCGGGATGTAAACGGATGGATCTGCTGTACCACTGCAGGACCGATCGTCATTGCAGCAGCCCGCTGTCAGAACGCACAGTATAATCCGTTTATTTGCGTGCGGCAGATATGTACGGAAAAGGAGATATTTGCAATGAAACGGAACAGACTTATCATTTCTCTTCTTGCGCTGATCATGCTCTTTGGCGTACTCGGCCCGGGAGCCTCAGCGTCGGTAACTCTTCTGCCGTATGTCAATGAAAACATGACAGACCCATCTTTCTGGACAGAGGGCGATGAGGATGCGGATCGGGTGATCGCTTCGCCCGAGGATCTGCAGGCTCTCAATCAGCAGATCGTCGAAACACCGGCATGCTATATGACGGATATGCACGCTGAGCCGCAGGACACAGACGCCGCCGCTTTGCGCCGGGCAATCTGGGCCAGCGCCTTTAGCGACGCTTCCTCTCAGATGCGCGGGCACTATTATGACAGCGAGGGAAAAGAGCTGAGCGGCACGGATCTGCTCTCTCTGCTGGACCGGATCGGCGAGGCCGGGGAAGCGGACGCGCTGCGCTACGGCATCTGCGTCCGCCGCACAGATCTGCGCGCTCTGCCGGGTGACGCCTTTGCCACCGACGAGCAGGGAGATCTGAACTTCAACTTTTACCAGCTCTCCGCCGTGCGTGTGGGAGAGCCGCTTCTGATCAGGGCTGTTTCCAAGGACGGCGCCTATTACTACTGTGATACCGAGTGCTGCTCCGGCTGGCTCCCGGCGGAGTGTGCCGCCGTCTGCAGGGATCGGGACGAATGGCTGAACGCCTGGGACATTCCGAGTGAGGAAGCCGTTGTTGTTACAGAGGGCAAGCTCTATCTGGAGACCACGAACGTCAATGCCGCGACAAGCGACGTAATGCTGACCATGGGCACGGTTCTGCGCCGCATTCCCATGGCGGAATACGACCCCCTGGTGACCGGTCGTTCTGCCGTCCACAACTATCCTGTCTGGTTACCCATCCGGCAGGCGGACGGAAGCTATGCGCGGACCATGGCGCTCATCTCCCAGAACGAGAGTGTGAGCGAGGGCTACCTGCCGCTGACGACAAATAACATCCTCCGCGTGGCTTTCTCCATGCTGGGCGATACATACGGCTGGGGCTCCATGCTCAACTCTGCCGACTGCTCGGCATATGTGCGGGACATCTATCAGTGCTTCGGCCTGAAGCTCGCACGCAATACCACCTGGCAGGCGGCCATGCCGGTATACAAGGTGGACGTTGGCAGCATGAGCACGGAAGAGAAAAAGACTGTGCTCGACACCATGCCCGCGGGGGCGGCGCTTTATTTCAGCGGTCATACCATGATCTATCTCGGCAAGGCCGACGGACAATACTACGTCATCAGCGCGGTCAGCACCGTCAAAGACTATGAGAGCGACAGCCGCCTGCGCCTTCGCAGCGTGAGCATCAACAGCCTCGATATTCAGCGCATGAACGGAAGGACCTGGCTGGAGTCCCTGCATACCATGCTGGTGCCTTATCGCTGCAGTGCATCCGGACTTGCCGGCTGGGCAGAGGATTCCAAAGTTCTTTCCTCGCTCATGCAGTTTGTGAGCGAGAGCACGGATATGAACTCCGAAAACTATGTTCCGCCGGAAGACCGCATCGCTGTCTTTGATATGGACGGGACCCTTTATGGCGAGCGCTTTCCCACCTATTTCAACGACTGGCTCTTTATTAACCGCGCCCTCTATGACGAGAGCTACGACGCTCCGGAGGAGCTGCGCAGCTTCGCGCAGCAGTGGGAGGATAAGGTCCTGCACGGTGTAGATCTGTTCGATTTTGACGCAAAAGAGCGTCTGTACGGCCCACAGCTCTATGAGGGTCTGACGCTCGATGAATACCGGGACGTCGTGCGCGCCTTTAAGGAGATGCCGGTCTACGGTTTTGAGGGCATGACCTATGGGGAGGCCTTCTTCAAGCCAATGGTTTCGGTCGTCAAATATCTCTTTGAAAACGGCTACAGCATTTATATCAACAGCGGCACTTACCGCGACGCGGTGCGGACCATGCTGGAAGGGACGCTGGATCGGTACATTCCGGCAGACCATGTGATCGGCACCGACCTGCTGTTCAAGGCCTCCGGGCAGGGAGATGCTGACGGTCTTGACTACACCATGCAGCCGGAGGAGATGCTTGTGATTGCCGGGGAGCTCTTTGTCAAGAACCTGAAGACCAACAAGGTCCTCGCCATGCAGCGGGAGATCGGCAAAAAACCGATCCTTGTCTTCGGCAATTCCAGCGGCGATTTTGCAATGGCAAACGCCGCCCTGCAGAATACACGGTATCACGGCGAAGCCTATATGCTCCTGTGCGACAATACGGAGCTTGATTACGGCGATGTGCAGGCAGCGGAGAGCTTTGCCGCAATATGTGAGGCGGCCGGCTTCCGCACGATCTCCATGCGCGACGACTTCTTGACGATCTACGGTGACGGGGTATCCCTGGAGGAAGCGGAGGACGCTGTGCCCCAGGCGGCTTGAGGACAAGAACCCGGGCAACCGGTACCGTCTTGTAGTTAAGGTTTTTTAATTACTTCTTGTGGATTCTCGTCCCGCGTTGTATAATAAAGCATCAAACTGAAAAGGAAGCGGGTAACAATGTTTGGTAGAAGGCCTGACGGACGACGGATCGACGGGATCGATCCTGTTATGAAGATCACCCCCTATGTCATGCCCATGCGCTGTGATGCACAGGTGTTTCTGAAGCACCGTGCAGATCTGGAGCTGATGTCACGGTACATCCGCCGCCAGAAGAAAGAAAAGGGAGAGCAGATCTCTTACATGCAGATCATTGTCGCCGCTTATGTGCGCGCCATCAGCCGCAATCCCGAGATCAACCGCTTTATTATGAACAAGCAGCTCTTTGCCCGCAACAACTGCTCCGCCGCCTTTACGATCCTCAAGGATCCAAGTGATGCTGATAAGGGTGAGGCTGTGGTCAAAATCAAATTTGATCTCTCGGATACGATCTATGATGTGCGTGACCGGATGACTGCAGCTGTGGCAGCCAACAGGATCGACCAGCCCGCAGGCTTTGTGGATAAGCTCCTCAGCTGTCTGTTCGCTGTTCCCGGGCTTGCCAGCGTTGTGGTGGGGCTTGTCCGCTTTCTTGATCGCTACGGTCTTGCGCCCGGTATATTGATGGAGGAACTCCCCTTCTATGTCGGCATGTACATTACCAACACGGCCTCCATCGGCCTGCACGATGTAAACCACCATCTCTACAACTGGGGCAATGTGGGGCTCTTCTTCGGTATGGGTACGCCGGAAAAAGTAGCCGTTGTCGAAGGGGATGCTACGCGCATGAAGCGCTACCTCCCCATCGGCATCACCGCGGACGAGCGCGTCTGCTCCGGCGCCCACTATGGCCGTTTCTTCGCAGACATGAAGCGCTATCTCGAACACCCGGAGCTGCTGGAAAACCCGCCTGAAAAGATCCGCTTCGATAATGGTCTGGAGTACCACGAATCCAAGCTGCAGAAGGAGTAAGGGCATGGCTTCCCGCCGCTGCTGCGGATGAGAACTCGGAACCCGTACCGCCTTATATTGCGCAGGCGATAGCTTATCTCTGGTCAATCCCGTAATTCGATATCGGAACAAGACAACAGGACTCACGCTGCGCGGGTCCTGTTGCCGTTTTTGCGGGTTTTGTTCTGTTTTATAAGAAAGGTTTCCCATCAGCTCAGCCGTATCCCGGCCCCGAGGTACCGTCTTGACGGCAGGCTTTTTTCCCGGCGTCCGGTATAGGATGCCCCGTCTCCGTGCATAGTTGCGAAGACGGGGTTCTGCTATGTTCTATTTCCCTATTGACTTACCATGTTTATGGGTATATAATGCACACGAAATCAGCGAAAGGAGATAACTGCATGATTTATGCCGACAACGCTGCCACCACGAAAATGAGTGACACAGCGATTCAAACCATGATAGATGTCGCCAGGGGAGGCTGGGGCAATCCCTCCAGTCTCTATGCCCACGGGCAGCAGGCAAAGGAGATTCTCGAACAGGCACGGACGGATGTGGCCGCCGTGATCGGCGCTGCGCCCGGGGAGATCCTCTTCACCTCCGGCGGAAGCGAGGCGGACAATCAGGCGATCCTGTCAGCCGCCGCGCTGGGGCGGAGAAAGGGCAGGCTGCATATCATTTCCTCCGCCTTTGAGCACCACGCGGTCCTGCACACGTTGGAGAAGCTGCGGAAGGAGGGCTTCGACATCACGCTGTTGGACGTGCATGAAAACGGCATTGTCAGGCCCGAGGAGGTGGAGGAAGCCATCCGGGCGGATACCTGCCTTGTGACGATCATGTTTGCCAATAACGAGATCGGCACCATCCAGCCCATCAGGGAGATCGGTGCGATATGCAGAGAGAAGGGTGTCCTTTTCCATACGGACGCGGTCCAGGCCGTCGGGCACGTCCCTATAGACGTCGCGGCGGATAATATCGACATGCTGTCCGCTTCCGCCCACAAATTTCACGGCCCCAAGGGCGTCGGTTTTCTCTACGCCAGAAAGGGCGTCGTGCTGCAGAATCTGATCGAGGGCGGAGCGCAGGAGCACGGCAAGCGAGCCGGCACCGAAAACGTCCCCGGTATCGCAGCTATGGCGGCAGCACTAAAAGAGGCAAACGCCCACATGGCGGAAAACGCCGCCCATCTCACCGCCTTGCGTGACAGGCTTATCGCCGGGATTGCCCAGATCCCCCACTCCGCACTGAACGGCGATGCAGTCCGTCGTCTGCCCGGCAACGTGAACTTCTGCTTTGAGGGCATCGAGGGCGAATCCCTGCTGCTGCTGCTGGACGACAAGGGCATCTGCGCGTCTTCCGGCAGCGCGTGTACCTCCGGCTCGCTGGATCCCAGCCATGTGCTGCTGGCCATTGGAAGGGTTCATGATATTGCCCATGGTTCTTTGCGACTGAGTCTCGGAGCGGATGTAACAGAGGAAGAGATCGACTATATGATT
>CAMHEN010000021.1 GCA_946184165.1 uncultured Clostridia bacterium
CTTTACTGGGGCTGCATGGTTTTTGTGTATTTTCATCTGGCCTGCGGAACGCTGATCCACAACTACAACGTTATCTATGAAGCTGTACAGAGCGATACGGCAAGAGCCGTTGCAGCATGGAACCGATCTTATGCGGTGCAGGCAGTCCCGTATTGGGTTTCGTTTGCCGTACTGGGGATCACCTCCACCGGCGCTTGGATCGCCGTTATTCTGAGAGGTGTGCTGCCGCTGAAGAAGCTGTGGGCGCTGGCAGCACCGCTTCTGGTGGCCGGGATAGGGTTCCTGCTGGAACTGATTCTTCCGCTGCCTTTCAACGGCTTCGCGTCAGGTTTTGAGAGCCTCGGCTGGATCGTGATGTTCCTCGGGGGCATACAGGCGGTACAGGAAGGTTAGAAAAGCTACATGAGAATCTATGAGTATGGAAAAGAAAACCCGGAGATCATCCTGCTGATCCACCCATCGTTGGTGACATGGGATTACTTTGAAAATGTTATTCCGCTTCTGGAACAGCACTATCATCTGCTGATCCCCGCGCTTCCGGGATATGACCTGAAAGACAATTCGGAATTCAGTTCGATAGAGAAGATTGCGTCCCGGTTGGCGGATGAGCTCCTGCAAAAGGGAATCCGAGAAGTGAAAGCAATCTATGGCTGCTCCATGGGCGGCAGTATCGTTCTGAGAATGGCGGTTGACGGAAAGCTGAAAGCGCGGCACTATGTCATGGACGGAGGGATCACGCCCTATCAGCTGCCTTGGCTCCTGACGCGGTTTATCGCGCTGCGTGATTTCGGCATGATGGCGCTCGGAAAGCTTGGCGGAGAAAAGTTGATCGTGAAGGCCTTCAGTTCCACCCAGTACAGCGAGGAGGATCTGAAATATGTGGCCAATATGTTCCGTCATTGCACATATAAGACGCTATGGAATACCTTCGATTCCTGCAACAACTATCAGATGCCGAAGCATCCCCTGCGTTTTCCCGGCGAGGTTCATTACTGGTATGCGGAAAAAGAACGCAAGGCCAGAGACTGGGATCTGAAATATATGAAGAAGTATGTTCCGGATACGGTTTTCAAAAGCTTTGCGGGAATGGATCACGGAGACATGGCGCTGTTTTATCCGGAACGGATGGCGCAGGAGCTTTCCAGACTGTGACTTCAGGTATCCGGCGGCAAACGAGAAAAGCATTGACAGGGAAGGATACGAGATATGAATCCATTGAACAGACAATGGTTTTACAAAGGCTTTCACAGGAGACTTACAGATTCGTTGGGAAAAGCTGCCGGCGATCAGGTATGGCGTGACGCCGGGGAAAAATTCAGCGGTATTCTTGCTTCACAGCCTGAACTGAAACGGCACAAGGGCGCCATGACTCTCCCGGCTGTGGCGCTGTACCGCGCACTGACAGCACGGGGAGAAGACGCGGAAGGACTGCTGAACGCTTATGGCGAGGACATGGGAAAGCGTTTTGCCCGGATCATCCATGCGCTTACAAGCCTGCCGGGCGCAGACCGTCTGGTATGGCGTCATGTGGGCAGTGTCATGGAAAAAGCCAGCAGCGACAAGCTCGGCTATCGGAGAGAGCTTGTGTCCGATCCTCCGGACATGTACGGCGTGGATATTCTATCCTGCCCTTACCATGAGTTGGCAAAGCAGCTGGGGGATGAAAAGGCTGTCCTGTGCATCTGTCATATGGATAAAGAGTATTCGCGGGGTTTTCGACATATCCGTTATGACCGCAATTCAGCCATCTCAGAAGGGGCCAGAGCATGCGAGTACCGACTGCGGTTTGATCCTGGGAAAGATTAAGGAGATAAAGATATGCGCTTTATCACAATGGGGTCGGAGGCGTTTCCGACGCTCCTGTTTATACACGGGCTTTCCGCAGCAGCCGAGAGCTGCTATGGAAGTGTTTTTCATCAGGAAAAGAGCCAGAAAGAGGCAGCGAGTGCTGTGATTACGCCAGCATGTGAAGAAATCTCAGGCAATTGAAGTGGAATAACAGGGAACACCATAGCTTCACTGAAGAAAGGACAGAGAAAGCATGCGAGAAAAAGATCTGCCGTTTGACCACACAAAGCATGTGTGCTATACGAAAAACGCCAAAAAGTGCGTACAGAAGCTCCTGCGCCGGTATTATGACGAAGCCGCGGCTGCTGCGCTCTGGGAGAAAATCCAGCTTCAATATTGCGAATACTTAAAGGACGAACCTGCATTGGGCAGTGCGAAGATCACGGTCAGCATTTATGACCCGATCCTGGTTTTCGCCTGGTATGCGGTCGTACCGGACAAGCCCCCGATCGAAGAGATCCAGCAGGATGTCTACGACTGCTTCATGGGCAGCTTCAATGTGCTTGGGAAGATCTTCAATCTAAACAGAAAACGGGACAACAAGCTGGCAGGTTTGATTTTTCGGAAAACGGCCGAAACCAGAGCTGAGGAAATCAAGCGGCTTCCCGAATCTTTCCGTATGGGCAGTTTTGACTACGATGGGGAGAATGGGATCGTCCGTTACAGCTTTATCCAGTGCCCGAATGCGGAATTTGCCAAGCGTCACCACATGGAGGACGTGCTGCCGGTGATGTGCAACTGCGATCACATGGCCATGCAGAAGCTGCATGCCGCGCTTATCCGCGAGGGGACATGCTGCACCGGCGCATGCTGCGATTACTGTATCGTGGGCGACCGGAATCCGATGACGAAAGCATATGAACTGGTGAAACGGGAAAACGGGCTGCTTGTGAGCGTGAAGAAGGAGACAAAATGATTGTTCTGCAGCTTGTCCTTTTCTGCGCCTTGTTTACATTGATGGTGAAAATCGGCGTGGGAAACAACGCATTGAACGGTTTGTATTTCTACCCGAAGCCCGTCCAAGAGAAAGTCTATGAATTGGGACTGACAGACAGGGAAACAGTGACGAAGAAACGGAAAATTTTTTATGATTGCATTCTTCGCAGTCATGGCGGTGGCTTTGGTCCTGATTATTCGTGTCTGGAACGGTATACAAGGCTTTTGGGCAGCATATCTGCAGGCTCTCCTCTTCCTTGAAGTTATGAACTGGTATGACGGGATCGTGATCGACAGGCTTTGGGTCGGACACAGCGGGTTCTGGGTGATCCCCGGAACAGAGGAAATCCCGTTTGTGCAGACCTGGCCGCAGGTTTTGAAGAAACGCAGGATCCTGACGCTGATCTGGATTGCTGGGGCGGCTTTGATTGCCGGAATTGTTGTGCTTCTTTGATGCGATGATGAAGTAGATCCGTCTGCTAAAACAGAAGGGGAAATGAGCAATGAGAATCTTGATTTTTGGCGCCGGTGTAATCGGCAGCCTGTACGGCGCGCTGCTTGCGGAGGCCGGATACGATGTATCGGTTTATGCGCGAGGGCGGAGGCTTGAAAGCCTGATCCGGAACGGACTGCTGCTTAAGAGCGGGGGAACGATACGAAAAGCTCCCATAAAAGTGCTGTCTAAGCTGGAGGCGGAAGACCGCTATGATTTCATTATTTTAGCCGTCAGGGAAAACCAACTGCATGCAGCGTTAAAGGATCTTCGGCAAAACAGCAGCCCGACCATCGTCACCATGGTCAATTCCCTGGAGACCTATGACAGGTGGGAGGCGATCTGTGGGGAGGGACGGATCATCCCAGCCTTCCCCGGTGCAGGCGGCGGCTTTGACGGAGACGTACTGGATGCGGCCTTGACGCCGCGGCTTATCCAGCCGACGACTTTCGGAAAAACGGACGGAAGAGAAAAAAAGCTTGCCCGCATTCTTCACGGGGCGAAGATACCATATCAGATCGTACCGGACATGCACGCCTGGCAGCTGTGTCATCTGGCAATGGTTGTGCCGATTGCAGATGCGTATTGTGAAGCGGCGGATCCCGAGCATGCTGGAAGAGATGCCGTGCTCATGAGAAAAACCGCAAAGCAGATTCGGGATAACCTCCATGAGATTGCGGCCCGGAACATTCGTCTTTCTCCGAGGAAAATGCAGGTGTTTCGCCTGCTGCCCGTGCCGCTTGTGGGATGGATACTCAGCCTGGTTTTTCGAAGTTCTTTCGGGGATCGGTTTATGTACCGGCACTCGATGAAAGCGCCGGATGAGATGCGGAGGCTGCATGAGCAGTTTTACCGCTGGCTTGAACAGAAAGGCAAAGAAGCATGAGCCCTTTATACAGCATCCTGATAAGATACGTTATATATTCACTTCCCACAACGGTTTTACCGACGATTCCCAAAGCGCCTTCCGGCACATCGACACGATCCCGAAGCTGGAAAAAGGACGCCCATTTGATGATTCTGCCCCCTATGACTGTTATGCGGAGAGGGAGGAATGACCTGTGAACGCCAAAGAAAAATCCAGAGCCTATTTCAACGCCCATCGAAAGTCCCGGCTCGCCCGGGGCGGTTATTGGCGTTTGGATTACGGCCATGTTCTTGCGGAGATCGAAACACTCCGCCCCGAAAGCCTCATCGACATCGGCTGCGGTCCGGGAGGCTTTCTCCGCGCTGTGCAGAAACGATTCCCGGAGATTCAGCTCAATGCGCTGGATTTATCTGAGGAGATGGCAGGGGAGACTCAGGAGCGCCTCGGCCGTTCCGCTGTCGTAACCGTGGGAGACGCCGAGCACATGCCCCTTGAGGGCGGGCAGTATAACGTCGTGACCTGCAACATGAGCATCCACCACTACCCCCATCCCCAGGGCGCTTTGAATGAGATGTACCGTATTCTGGTACCCGGCGGAACGCTGCTCCTGAATGACATGGACTGCGCCGCGCCGATCCGGGCTCTGGCCAACTGGGTCTTTCCCCGATTGCCGGGTGGAGATGTGAAAATGTATACCCGCCGGGAGATCACGGAGATGATCCAAAATGCAGGCTTTGAACGTTGGTATTATCGTAAAATTTCGCCGTTTTCGTTCCTGTGCACAGCGCGGAAAGAATGACCCTGGAGAGTTGGGTATCCAAGAATCCGGTTGACAAAGAGAACTCCTGTGACTATAATGGTAACAAAGTTAGCAATCAATGTTATCACTGGAGGTGAGGCGCTTGGCCTACGGAACCTATGACGAAACCCATCAACGGATCCTTGAAAGCGGCATGAAGATGTTTCTGGAAAAAGGCTTTGAGCGCACTAACCTCCGGGATCTCTGCGCCGAGGCCGGCGTCACCACGGGCTCCTTCTACCGGCATTTTGAGAGCAAAGAGGACATCTTCTCCTTTTTTGTTCAGCCCGCTGTGGATGAGATCAGAAAAATTTTTGCCGAAGCCGAGCCAGTCTGCCGTGAGGCGGTAGAGACGGGAGAGATACGCAGGCTCTGGATGATTATGGACGCGGATCGGCTGCTGGACTATATCTATCGGCACTTTGACGCGCTGAAGCTGCTGCTGAAATGCTCGGACGGGACAAAGTACAGCGATTTCCTGAACGACGTGGTCTGTATGGAGACGGATATATCCCTGCGTTCTCTGAATTTAGCCAGGAAGCACGGCTATCTCTCAGCGGAGCTTCCCTCAGAACCGGAAATGCACATGATTTGCCACGCCTATGTCTCCAGTGTTTTTGAAGCGGTGCTTCACGATCTGAGCCGGGACGTGATGGAAAACTACATTCATACCATCGTGAAATTCTTTACGGCTGGTGCCTACGGAGTACTGGGTCTATAACAACGTCTTGCCTCACTTTTTGTGAGGCAGCTTTTAAGGCAAACGGTTAGCAAAAGCTAACATGCGAAAAGGAGAACTGAAATGGCGGCCTGGATCATGGAGAACCTTGCTTCCATCGTACTGCTGCTTGTGGTGGCTGCAATCGTATTCTTTTTGATCAGAAGCAAAATCAAGGAAAGGAAACAAGGGTCATGCGGCTGTGGCTGTGAAGGATGCAGCGGCTGCGCGGCCCAAAAAAAGGGAGGAAAGATATGAGACTGACAGAAATGAAACCGGATCAGAACGGCTTGATCCAAAGGATCGGCGGGGACGCGCACTTTCTCAAGCGCATCACCGCCATCGGCGTTACGGAAGGGACAGAGTTCCAGACCGTGCGCAACGATAAAAAGATGCCGATGCTGATCTATATGCGTGAGACGCTGATCGCAATTAACCGCGCGGATGCGGAAAGAATCGAGGTGGAGACGATATGAAAAACGCGATCGCCCTTTTGGGCCAGCCGAACTCCGGCAAATCGACCGTCTACAATGCGCTGACCGGCTCCCGGCAGCATGTGGGCAACTGGCCCGGCAAGACCGTGGAGAAGAACGACGGCTTCTACACCTATAACGGCACACGCTATACCGTCACCGACCTGCCCGGCAGCTACGGCCTCTCCGGCAATTCGGACGAGGAGATCATCACCGCGGATTTCATCAAAGCCGATCAGGCGGATCTGGTCTGCATTCTGGTGGACGCCTCTCAGCTTGAACGCAGCATGTACATGGTTGCCGAGTTTGCCCAGCTTAATAAGCCCGCGGTACTGCTGCTGAACATGATGGACGTGGCAAAGGCACAGAAAAAGGAGATCGACCACAAACTGCTCCAAAAGCGCTTGGGAATTCCCGTACTGCCCTTTACCGCAGCCGAGAGCAAAGGCTACGACGAGCTGAAAGCGCTCCTGGCCAAAGAATTGGTGAGCCCCCACAAGCTCGCGTCCGTGCCGGAGATCCCGGCGGGAGGCGACGTGCAGGCGGAAAGTGAGGCCAAATATCGCTGGATCCGGAGCGCGCTGGCGGGCGTGACTCATTCCGAACAGAAACACTTTGAACTGAGCAAGCGCGACAAACGGCTGCTGAGTCCCATCCGCGGCAAATTCGCCTGCTTCGGGACGATCCTGGTCGGCTTCCTTGCGGCGATGATCATCTGCTTCCCCCTGATGGGGATCGGCTCCATGATCCCGCAGATATTGAACAAACCCATCGCCGATCTCTTAAACGGCTGGAACGTACACCCCTGGCTGGTCTCGATCTTCAGCATCATCCTGCCCAACACCTTATACTTCTGCATCGCCATGTCAGGCTTCGTCTTCGGCGTCAATCTGGTATTCGGCTACCTGGAGGAGATCGGCTTCCTGGCCCGGGCGGCCTATCAGTTTGACGGTCTTCTGTCTGGCCTGGGCCTCCAGGGCAAGGCCATCTGCCCGATCCTGATGGGCTTTGGCTGCACCATCGGCGGCACCTGCGGTACACGTGTGATGGATAACTGGGGCCAGCGGATGCTGACCATGGCAGTGGTCTGGGCGGTGCCCTGTGCCTCCATCTGGACGATTATCCCGGTCGTCAGCTCCATGTTCTTCAAACCCTGGCAGACGATGCTTGTCATCCTGGGCATCCTGCTTTATGTGGTGCTCCTGATGACGATCGTGTCCAAGGTGTTCGGCCGCACACTGGTGCCTGGAAGCTCCCGCAGCGGCATGATCATGGAGCTGCCGCCTTATCATAAGCCCCACTGGAAGCACATCCTCAAGGAGGCCTTCCTGAAGGCCTGGGACATTTTCAAGCGCGCGCTCCGGACGGTGACGCTGATTTCCCTGCTGTTCTGGGCATTCTCCTACAGCGGCACCGGCAATGTGGCGGACAGTCTGCTCTATAAGGTCGGCACGGCCATTGAGCCGGTGACCCGTATCTTCGGTCTCGGCTGGCGGACCTTCATGGGCTTTTTGAGCTCCGCCTTTGCCAAGGAGGCGGTACTGGGCGTACTCAACGCGGTCTTCGTCGGAGAGGGCACCGTTCTGGACGCGACCTTCCGCTCCGCCTTCAATGTGGCGACTGACAACGCCGTGCTGGGTCAGGCCATGTCTAACGTGGTCAGCAAGGCCGAAGCGCTGGCTTTCATGTGCGCCTGCACCTTCAACATCCCATGCGTCATGGCTCTGAGCACCACTTACCGGGAATCCCACTCTCTCAAATGGACGGCCAGGATTGCAGCATTCTATGTCTGCGGCGCGCTGATCCTCGCTTGCATCGTCTATCATATTGCGGCTCTGTTCCTGTAAAACCACAGGGACAAAGAGTCTGCTATCGGCAACTTTTTGGCGATAGCCGAAAAAGCAGACCTCGGGCGTCATTCCGGAACTGGGCGGCGGGCGAGGTGTTGCCTAAACGGCAAGCGAAAGTTAGCACTTGACAACTGACATTAAAAATGGTAAACTTCACCCAGCTAAATCAGGAGATCGCTTGAATCGTGTGGCTTGCCCGTGCGATTCCTTATTTTGGCGAATGGTTAGCGGCTGCTAACCATCTGTTAGATATATCTAACAGATGGTACAATAAACTGTTAGATAAACGCGACTTATACAAGATGTGAGGAAGGGATTCCATGGAGAGAATAAAACGGAAGATGCCTGTTCTGCTGGCGCTGGTTTTGCTGTTTTCCGCTTTGACGGGAACAGCGGCTTTTGCGGACGAACCATCGACCCGCTGGGCGGATGCGGCGGATGAGATCGACAAGTATCTCGACGCGGCCTTTGAGTATTACCTGGAAGGGGATGCAAAGGCTGCTTATGACAGCGTAAGCAATGCCTATTTTCGCGTCTATGAGACGACCGGCTTTGAGCGGCAGACAATGAGCTATGTCTCCGGCAATCGTAAGAATGCGGTGGAGATGCAGTTTTCGACTTGCAAGGCGGCGGTCAAAAAGGACAACACGGATCTTGAAACCAAAATCAAGGTACGCTCAGCCCTCACAAAGCTCAAAAGCATGATCCGCGAGGATGGCAACAAACTCGCCGCCCAGCAGGGGGGAGTCCTCAGTGAGATGAAGTATTATCTGCACGGGGAGCTTGTGGATACAGACCCATACGCTGATTTTTCCGAGGATCCCAACGCAGCTGCAAAGTATGAGAACTGGTATGAAGCGGCGACGCTCGTGAAGGAGCTGCTGGATACAGCCTATATGGCGTATCTGGACAAGGATTTTGAGGCGGCGACGGACAATCTGAATACCGCCTATTATACCGTCTACGAAGAATCCGGTCTCAGCCATGAGATTTACACCGATCTCTCCCTGAAGGATCGAGAGAAAATGGACGCGCATTTTACCGCGCTGCACAGCCTGATTTCCTCCGCCTCCGAGAAGTACCAGAAAAACAAGTACCGCACCGGCACAGACAGCGCCAAGAATGACATTCTCAAAATGGCAAAAGCGCTGGATGTGAAGGAAGAGGAGGCGAAAGCAGCAGCGGCGGCAGCGGCGGCGGAACAGCTCGCCGCTCAGATGGAAGAGGAAAGCGCTTCGCAGAGTGATCCCCGGCTGCTGACCTTCCTGGGGGCGTTTGGTATCATCGTCCGTGAGGGCCTGGAAGCCATTCTGGTTATAGCGGGTATGATTGCCTACCTCGTAAAAAGCGGCAATCAGAAGACGCTCAAAAATGTGTATATCGGATCATTCCTCGGCGTCGTCATGAGCTTCGTTGCCGCCTGGCTGCTGGCATGGCTCAAGCGCGTGTGGACAGGTGCGGGACAGAGCCAGGAGGTTATTGAAGGCATAACGGCTCTGATTGCGGTCTGCGTCCTCTTCTATGTGTCCAACTGGATGATTTCAAAAGCAGAGGCTGCCTCCTGGAGCCGTTACATTGACGGGAAGGTACAGTCCTCGGTAGAGACCGGGAGCAGCTTTGCACTCGCCTTTACTGCCTTTCTCAGTGTGTTCCGCGAGGGCGCGGAGGTCGTGCTGTTCTACCAGCCGATGCTGAACGAAGGAAATCCCGGCATGGTATGGGCAGGTTTTGGCGTTGGCTGTGTACTGCTGGTATTCGTGTATCTCGCCATCACGAAGCTGTCGATCCGGCTGCCGATCAAGGTGTTCTTCACGGCGACCAGCATCCTGATGGCTGTCATGTGCGTAAGCTTCCTCGGCGGCGGCATCAAGGAGCTCGCGGAGGGCAATGTCTTCGATCTGACCCTGAATGTTCCGGGAATTCCGGAAAACGACGTGATCCAGATCTTCGGTATCTATCCGTGGCTTGAGACGCTGGTTCCTCAGCTCATTCTCAGCATTATTCTGCTCGTGACTTTCCTGGTCGCGCATTATCGCGGAAAGATGGATGCGCTGCGCGCGGAGCTGAGCGCGAAGTAAATCTGCTGTTCCGGACAGCGTTTCCCCGCGGTACGCTGTCCCGGCAATAGATCTACCCCTGCAAAGGGGAAAGTAAAAAATGGAGGATTGTTTCATGAAAAAACTTCTTGCAATGCTGCTGGCGGTCATGATGGTTCTCAGCCTTGGCGCCGCTGCCTATGCGGCGGACGAAGAGGCCGGCTTCGACGAGTTCGAGCTTGGCGTTGAGGGCGAACAGGAAGTCGGCTTTATGACCATGAGCATGGTTTATTTCCAGCCTGTCGATATGGCCCCTGTTGAGAGCGCGACTCCCAAAGAAGGTTCCGACCTTCACATTGAGGTTGACCTCACCGCGAACGAGAACCCCTACAGCTTCCCGGTTGACGGCTGGGTTCCCTACCTGAGCATTGACTATGTGATCTACGATCACGCGACCGGCGAAAAGGTTCTGGACGGCTCCATGATGCCGATGGCCGCTTCCGACGGCCCCCACTATGGCAACAACATCGCCCTGAAGGACGGCCTGTATGACATCACCCTCTCCATCAAGAGCCCTGCCGAGAATGGCTATCTGCTCCATGTGGATGATGAGACCGGCGTCGAAGCAGATGAGTTCTGGACCGAGCCCCTCACCGCGACCTGGACCGAGTGGGAGTTTGTCAAGCAGTGGTAATTCTCCCGCACTGACTTTATACGGAGTAAGAAACAGTGTTGCTGACACACAATACGCGGGGTATTGTGTGTCAGCACCTTGCGCGTTTTTTAAGTATCTGAGTTTATTGTAATGTCGTATCTGGAGGCATGAGTATATGCTGAAATATCTCTGGATGGTGACGCAGGATTTGATCTTGCCGGTTGCCTTCGTTTCGCTGATGCACGCCGTGCTGGGAAGACAGTTCGGCAGGAAGGGACGCGCCTTTAACGGGACGGGCATTGTCCTCGGCGTCCTTGCGTCAGCCGTGCTTGCCTGGTTCAAGAACACGTCCAATCGCATCATCTCCAGTCACTGGAACCATGTGATCTATGGGATCATCATGGCCTTTACCGCGATCTTCATCCTGCTTCTGCTGATCTTCGGAAGAAAGAAGCGCGAATCGGAAGAGATTTCTCTTCGCTTCGGAGAAGGGCTCCTGTGCTTTTCGGGCGCGGGACTTTCGTCAAGCTGGATTTTTTATAAGCTTCCCGGTGTCATGGGCTATCCCTTTAACTTCAACACCATGGGGAACGGCTACTGGTCCTGGTATTATATGCAGCGCTTGCTGGGATGGGCGCTTGCACTTGTGATTCTGACTATATATGCGCGTCTGCTTTATGAATGCGCATTGCAGATAAAGAAGGAAGGGACTCCGAAGCTCACGCTGGCGCTTGGGAGCGCGTGGAACGCGTTTTATTGCTTCTGCTATTTCTTCGTGCCGTTTGTCAGCCGGGCGAAATGGCTGAAGTGGCCGATCAAATACAGTGCAGAGAAATACGGCTGGATTCGGAGACTGACACAGTTTGCCTCACAAAACGCGATGATGTTCATATGGACAGTTATCGTGCTGTGCCTGATTCTGGCGATTGTATTTTTCTTTGAGAACACAAAGGTCACGGAGCCCTATGACAACTCTGCCCAACACAGAAAGCTTCGTGCGCGAAACCGCCGCCACAGAAGGCTCGCGGTCGCTTTGACCGTTTTTCTCGCGGCGATCGCCGTGATCCTCAGCGCGGTTAAAAGTCACGATACCCGCGTCATCGAACTCTCTCCGCCGGAGACTTATACCGTGGAGGGCGAAGAGATCCTGATCCCGATGGGAAACGTCTCGGACGGACATCTGCACCGCTTTGAGTATCAGACGGAAAACGGCGTCAACGTCCGCTGGATCGTCGTGAAAAAGCCCGGTTCGGCGAGCTTCGGCACAGGTCTGGATGCCTGCGAGGTCTGCGGAAACGCAGGGTACTTTGAACGAAACGGGCAGGTGGTGTGCCGCCGCTGCGACGTGGTCATGAACATCAATACCATCGGCTTCAAGGGCGGCTGCAACCCGATCCCGATCTCCTATGAGGTGCGCGACGGAAGCCTTGTGTTCCGGCTTGCGGAGATCCTTGCAGGTGAAAAGGAATTCCGATGAAGGGGGCTGAGATTCCATGCTTTTAAAAATGATACGCGGGGTGCTGTTTCATCAGCGCGGCAAGATGCTGCTGATCGCGTTTACCATTGCGCTCGGCGCTTCCCTGGCAACCGGTATGCTGAACGTCATGATGGATGTCGGCGATAAGGTGAATCAGGAGCTTAAAACCTACGGCGCCAATATTACCGTGAAGCCGAAGGACGCCTCACTGCTTTCGGACATCTATGACATCGGCGAAAACGGAGAGGCGATTGCCGCCTCCTATCTGCGCGAAGAGGATCTGGGAAAGATCAAAACCATCTTCTGGGCATTCAATATTGTAGACTTTACGCCCTTCCTGGACACAACAGTCACAATCCCGGATGGAACGCCGGTGAAGACGGTCGGAACCTGGTTCAATCATCATCTCTCTCTGCCGACCGGCGAAGAGCTGGACGCCGGCGTAGTCGGCATGCGCTCCTGGTGGGATATAACGGCGGGGAAATGGCTTGACGAGAAGGATGCCAATGCCGACAGCGAGATCATGGTCGGCGCTGTTCTTGCCGATCAGCAGGGCTGGTCTGTGGGCGATACCGTGACGATCAAAGCGGGGCAGCATGAAAAGCAGCTTGTCATCGCCGGCATCTATGATGCAGGCGGAGATGAGGATCAGCAGATCTTTGCCACGCTGGACTGCGTGCAGGGGCTGACAGACCGGGAAGGCAAGGTGGCATCCATTGAGGTTTCGGCAATTACGACGCCGGACAATGAGCTTGCCAAACGAGCGGCGAAGAATCCTCAGGCTCTCAGCAGCAGGGACTATGAGACCTGGTACTGCACGGCCTACGTCAGCGCCATCTGCTATCAGATCCAGGAGGCGATCCCCAATTCGCTCGCCACGGCTGTGCGCCAGGTGGCGGAAGGGGAAGGCGCGATTCTTGAAAAAACACAGCTCCTGATGATCCTCATCACGGCGCTGAGCCTGGTGGGCTCAGCCCTCGGCATTTCCAACCTCGTGACAGCCAGCGTTATGGAGCGCGCGCAGGAGATCGGCCTATTGAAAGCGATCGGCGCAAAGGATCGCTCCATCACCGGGGTCATTATCGTAGAAATTCTGATCACGGCCCTCATCGGCGGTGTGATTGGATATTTCATGGGCTTCGGTTTTGCGCAGCTGATCGGACAGAGCGTTTTCGGCTCGGCGGTGGAGATGAAGCTGAAGGTCATTCCGATCGTAGCGGCCCTGATCACGCTTGTCACCATGGCGGGCAGTCTCCCGGCCATTCGGATGGTGCTGCGGCTTCGTCCGGCCGAAGTGCTTCACGGCGGGCACTGAGAGGGGGCAGCTTGATGACAAAAAGAAAAATGTTCCTGCGGATGATCACGGCCTCGCTCCTGCGTCGGCGCTCCCGCATGCTCATTGCGCTGCTGTCCATTGCAATCGGCGCGACAATCCTTTCAGGCCTTGTGACCATCTACTATGACGTTCCCCGACAAATGGGCGCACAGTTTCGCTCCTACGGCGCAAACATGATCCTTTTGGCAGAAGAGGGGCAGACGCTCACTGCGGATACGATGCAGAAGGCGCTCGACGTGTTCCCCGAGGAGCAGCTTGTCGGCGCGGCGCCGTATCGCTACGTCCGTCTCGATATGACGAGCCGCCAGCAGTCCTTTACGACTGCCGGGACGGATTTTGACGAAGTACAGAAGACAAGCCCCTATTTCAGCGTTGAGGGTGAATACCCCCAGGGGGATAAGGAAATCCTTGTCGGCAAGGAGATCGCCGACACCATCGGAGCCAAGGTGGGCGGTTACATCCAGCTTACTTTTCGGCCAAGCGTCACGGTGAATGAAAACGCATCGGACGACTGGATCGGGGGCGCAAAGCTCAGCGGCAGCGCCGAAGGTTTTAACGCCGGGATCGTCGTAGTCGATGCGGAGCTTGACGATGAGGGGAGAATCGCGAGTCTTTCGATTGACGCCTCCTCACAGACGCCGGAGATCGGCGGGCAGGTTGGGACTGACAAGAATTTTCTGTCCCGCTTTATCGGAAAAAAACTGCCGGTCACCCTGGGCGAGGATGTGGACGCCGTTTCGGGCGCAACAATCTCCTCACAGGCTGTTATTGACGCGCTCAACAACGCCCACAGCGTCACAAAGGGCACGGCGGCGGCGGAACGGTCCGGATATTTCAGCGTTACCGGCATTCTTGTCACCGGAGGGGAAGAGGAGTCTTACATCTACATGAAGCTGCAGGATCTGGAGGATCTCACGCAGGACAAAAACCTTGACGTCGTGGAGCTGAGCGTCTCTGCAAACGCAGAGCAGCTTGAAAAGTATGTCAGTGAAATCGACGAAGCGGATACCGGCGTCATGGCTCGGCTTGTCAAGCGCGTGACGCGCTCGGAGACAGCGGTTCTGGGCAAGCTCCAGGCGCTGGTCTTCCTCGTTACAGTGGTCGTGCTGCTCCTTACCACGATCTGTGTGTCGACCACAATGATGGCGGTCGTGTCGGAGCGGCGGCGGGAGATCGGACTTCGCAAGGCACTCGGCGCACCGGACAGCTCGATTCGGGCGGAGTTTCTGGGAGAGGGCTTGTTCCTCGGCGGACTCGGCGGGTTGCTCGGCGCACTCCTGGGCTTCGTGTTTGCCCAGGTTGTGAGCGTGAACGTGTTTGGCTCGTCCATCACGTTCCAGCCGCTTCTGCTGCCGGTTACACTGATTGTGTCCATGCTGATCGCGGCAGTCTCCTGCCTGCTGCCCATCAAGCGCGCGGTGGCGATCGACCCGGCACTGGTTCTGAAAGGAGAATAATCATGAGCCTTCTGGAATTAAAGAATATTTCAAAAATCTATGGAGAGCTGAAGGCACTGGATAATGTGAGCATCCATGTGGACAAGGGGGAGTGGGTCGCCATCATGGGGCCCTCCGGTTCCGGCAAGAGCACGATGATGAATATCATCGGCTGCATGGATAAACCGAGCTCCGGTGAGGTTTTGCTGGACGGCGTGGATATCTCCAAGGAGAGCAGCAAGGCGCTGACGGATATCCGGCGGGACAAGATCGGCCTTGTCTTTCAGCAGTTTCATATGGTGAATTATCTGACGGCTGTAGAGAATGTGATGGTCAGTCAGTACTACCACTCCATGCCGGATGAGGAGGAGGCGCTGGAAGCGCTCGGCCGCGTCGGCCTGCGGGAGCGCGCCAGGCATCTGCCGAGCCAGCTTTCCGGCGGCGAACAGCAGCGCGTCTGCGTAGCAAGGGCGCTGATCAACCATCCTGAGCTGATCCTTGCCGACGAACCGACGGGCAACCTGGATGAGGCGAATGAGAATATCGTCCTTGATCTTTTCCGCCAGCTCCATGACGAGGGCACCACGCTCATTGTCGTCACGCATGACCCGGAGGTGGCCGAGGCGGCGCAGCGCACGATCGTACTGGAACACGGCAGGGTGGCGAGGGAAATCATCAACGAGAATTTTGGAAAATAAGTCTATGAAACACTATTCTCTATGCGCGCTGTTTGTCCTGCTGCTTTCTGTGGTGATCGCTGTCGGCAGCGTGAGCTTTCTCGGCCCCTGTGTACACGAGGACGGGAGCTTCGGCGCCTGTCACTGGGCGAGCCGGGCGATTCTTGGAACCGGGATCCTTTTGACGGCGGAGAGCCTTTTTGCCCTGCTTTGCAGGGACAGCCGGATGCGTCAGGGGGCCTTCGTGCCGATGTTTCTTACCGCCTGCCTGGGGTGCCTGATCCCGGGCACGCTGATCGACCTCTGCCGCATGGCGACCATGCGCTGCCGCGCGCTGATGCAACCTGCCATGATCCTCCTCTTTTCCGTTTCGGCTATTCTCTCCCTGATCGGATTTTTCGTTGAGAAAAGAAGGGCAGGGGGACGGGCATGAGTATGCGACAGCTTCCTGTTCAGAACCTGCTGCGCAGGCCCGGGCGGACGATGGCTCTGGCCGCGCTCACGGCGCTGCTGGCATTTTCGGTCTTCGGAGGCTCCATCGTCGTGATGTCGCTGCGGCAGGGACTGAACAGCCTGGAGTCGCGCCTTGGTGCGGATATCATCGTTGTACCGTCCTCCGCGCAGTCAAAAGTGAGCTTTCAGAACATGCTGCTGCAGGGAACGACAGGGGCTTTTTATATGGACGCGGATAATCTGACCCGCGTCCGGGAAGTCGAGGGCGTGGAGATTGCGGCACCGCAGGTGTTCCTTGCCTCCCTGAAAGCTGACTGCTGCTCCGTAAAAATCCAGGTCATCGGTTTTGATCCGGAGACGGATTTTTTCGTGCGCCCGTGGATCGGGCAGAGCTATTCGCAGGAGCTCGGCGAACTGGACGTTGTGGTTGGCTGCAAGGTTGAAGCGAACGTCGGCGAGAATATCCGCATCTATGATGAACGCTGCAAGGTCGTCGGAAAGCTTGCACCGACCGGTACGGGACTCGATACCGCGGTCTACTGCGGCATGGACACCATGAAAATCCTTCTGAAAGCCGCCGAGGCCAAGGGCGTTTCTCACAAGGTGACAAGCGATCCGGATGACGATGTGATCTCGGCTATCTATGTAAAGGTAAAGGACGGTTACGACATCGGCGAGGTCAACAGCAAAATCCAGGGACATACCCGAAAATGCAGCGCAGTGCGTACCAAGAGCATGCTGACGGACGTTTCCGACAGCCTCGCCGGGATTTCCAAAACCGTTACGGTTCTTATTGCTGCGATCTGGGCGCTGGCGCTGGTGATCCTGCTGATCGCTTTTGCGATGATAGCCGGAGAAAGAAAGCGGGAATTTGCGGTACTGCGTCTGCTGGGAAGCTCACGCGCCATGCTGATCGGGCTGGTTTTGAAGGAGTCTGCGCTTTGCAGCCTCGCGGGCGGTGTGCTTGGCGTACTGCTTGCATCGCTGATCGTCTTCCCCTTCACAACGCTGATCGAAACAAAACTCGGCTTGCCCTATCTGCGGCCGGAAATCTCATCCGTGACTCTGCTGGGACTGACATCTCTGACAGCGACGGTGATGATCGGCGCGGCAGCCTCCGCCTGGACATCCTTTCGACTCAGCAGGGTCGATCCGGGAACCGTGCTGAGGGAGGGGAACTGATATGCAGCGACATGAAGTGAAGTCTTTCGTGGTGAAAGCCGAACAGATCAGCAAACGGTATTTCAGAAAGACAGGCGCGGCCAACTGCTTTTTCGCGGTGAAACCGCTCAGCCTGACGCTGGAGCCGGGAACTGTGACGGTCCTCTGTGGGAGAAGCGGCTCCGGCAAGACGACGCTGCTCCATATACTCGCCGGTCTCCTGAGACCGACGGAAGGGAAGGTGCGGCTCGGAGAGAAAGACATTTACAGCCTGCCGGACAAGGAACTCTCTGCCCTGCGAAGCCGCTCCGTCGGCATCGTGCCGCAGTCGAGGAGTGTATTGGACATCCTGACGGTGTCAGAGAACATCCTTCTCCCTCAGACTCTTTACAAAAAAGAAGCAGACCGGCAAAGCGCCGAACAGTGGATGGATGCACTGAACATCCTGCACCTCAGGGATGTGCGGGCAGGGGAACTCTCCGGCGGGGAAGTCCGGCGTACGGCCATCGCGAGGACGCTTTCCATGAATCCACCCATCATTCTGGCGGATGAACCGACAGGCGATCTGGACGATGAGAATACAGAACTGGTTTTTCGCTGCTTTCGCCAGGCGGCGGAGACCCACGCAGCTGTTCTGATCGTCAGCCACGAAGGCGACGCGTTGAAATTTGCCGACCGGGCATTTAGAATGGACGGCGGCGTGATGACAGAACTGACATAAAGCTGGAGATGACGGACAGTGCGGGAACAAAAGGCAAAAGAATACCTGAGTACGATCTATCTGCTGGCGTCCTACGGCGCTGTACGCGCATCGTATATTGCAAAGGAAATGATGGTGAGTCGTCCGTCTGTCTCTGTTGCGCTGAAGGCTTTGGAGAGTGACGGATATCTCATCGTCGACAGCGGCCATCTGATCCATCTGACAGAGAAGGGGATGCGGAAGGCGGAGATATCCATTCGCGAAACGGTGGATCGCGGCAATAATTACAGGAGCATTGCGAGACAGATTCAGGGCGAGAAAGCCATGCCGTCAGAGCACATGGAAATAAGAAAAGAAGAACATCTGCTTAGACTTCTTTTGAAAGATCAATCCGCAAGCGTTCTGGAAACGATTCTGATCCTCTCCAAGCGCTACTATAGCGTGCGAATCATTGACATCAGTCAGTTTCTGGGACGAAGCAGCGCCGCGGTGCGGACTGCGCTTGAACGTCTTGAAGAATACGGGCTTGTGAGCCGGGGAGAGAAAACGACAGTCAAGCTCTCCAGGGACGGCAGAGAACTCGCGGAGCTTTTATATCGACAGCATGAAACGCTCAGAAATGAAATGATACAAAACGGTCTTGATGTTTTTGAAGCGGAACAACGATCAATAAGAAAAGAATAAAAATTGGAGGATTTCAAAATGACGACAACAGGGAAAATCGCACTCTTTGTGGGCGGGACGCTGTTCGGCTCCTACGGTTTCAAGCTCCTCGGCAGCAAGGATGCCAAAAAGGTCTATACCCATACCACTGCCGCGGTGCTGCGCTGCAAGGATCAGGTCATGCGCGACGTGGAGAGCATGCAGGAGAATTGCTCGGACATTCTGGCCGACGCGAAGGCGATCAACGAGGCCAAAGCAGCCGAGCGTGAAGCTGCGTACATCGAGGACGCGGCAAAGGCCTGATGAAATTTCAGATTCTGCACGAAAGCCCGGGGCGCGTTCGCCTGCGTACAGTCCGGCCTTTTATGAGCATGGAGCAGGCGGATCTGCTGGAGGCGTATCTGACGACGCTTCCGGGCGTGGAGCATGTGACCGTGCATGAACGCGTCTGCGGCGTGATCATCGTCTTCCGGGGCGACCGCGCTGCACTCTATCAGAGTCTTGCGTCCTTTTCTTACGAGTTTGCCGCCGAGCAGGTACATGTCCTCAGCCGGAACAGCCGGGCGATCAACCGGGAATACAAGGAAAAGCTGGTTTTCCGGGTGCTGCGCCACTATCTGAAAAAGCTCTTTCTCCCGATGCCGGTGCGGCGCGTCATCACGACCTGTATGGCCGTACCGCGTATCTGGCGGGCAGGCAGAGTCCTGCTGAGCGGCAGACTGACGGTGGACGTGCTGGACGGTGTGGCCATCGGCGTTTCCCTGCTGACAGGCGATCATCAAACCGCGGGCTCCGTGCGCTTCCTCCTGAGCCTCGGCGAAACGCTGGACGAGTGGACGCACAAGAAGTCTGTCGACGATCTGGCGAAGAGCATGTCCCTGCAGGTGGAGCAGGTCTGGCTGCGGACAGAGGACGGCTCACAGGTCATGGCTTCACTGGACGAGGTAAAGACCGGGGACAGGATCATCGTTCACACTGGACATGTGCTGCCGATGGACGGCGTACTCGAAGAAGGAGACGTGATGCTTAATCAGGCGTCTCTTACAGGGGAATCCGTTCCTGTTGCCAAACGGCCCGGCGCGGCGGTCTACGCGGGCAGCGTCGTGGAGGAGGGCAACTGCGTCGTGCGACTCACCGGCTCGCCGGGCGATAACCGCTATGACCGTATTGTGCGCATGATCGAGGAGTCGGAACGCCTGAAATCCGGCGCGGAGAGCAGGGCCTACAATCTGGCGGACAAGCTTGTGCCCTGGTGTCTGGGCGGTAGCCTGCTGACCTGGCTGCTTACCGGGAATACAACGCGCGCTGTGTCGGTACTGATGGTGGACTTCTCCTGCGCGCTGAAGCTCTCCATGCCGCTGAGCGTCCTCTCCGCCATGCGCGAGGCGGGCAGGCATAAAATCACGGTCAAGGGCGGCAAATTCCTCGAAAAGCTCAGCCAGGCCGACACCGTGATCTTCGACAAGACGGGAACCCTGACCCATGCCTGTCCGACGGTATCACAGACTGTCGCATTCAACGGGCAGGACGAGCGTGAAATGCTGCGCGTCGCGGCCTGCCTGGAGGAGCATTTTCCCCATTCCGTTGCCAACGCCGTTGTACGCGCTGCCCAGGAGCGGGGACTTAACCACCGGGAGATGCACAGCGAACCGGAGTATGTGGTCGCGCACGGCATCGCTACCAGAATTGGCGGCGAGCGTGCGGTCATCGGCAGCCGCCACTTTGTTTTTGAGGACGAAGGGGTCAAAATACGCCCGGAGGATCAGCCGCGTTTTGACGCGCTTGATCCCGGCTGCTCCTGGCTGTATCTGGCGATTGGCGGCGTGCTGTCCGCGGCCATCGGTATCCTTGATCCTCTGCGCCCGGAGGCGGAGGAAATCGTGGAACTGCTGCATCAGGCCGGGATCGGGAAAGCTGTTATGCTGACCGGCGACAGCCGAAATACCGCGGCAACCATCGCAAAGACACTTCAGATCGACGATTACCGCGCGGAGGTTCTGCCCGAAGACAAGGCGGCCTACATCAAGGCGGAGCAGACGCAGGGGCGCACGGTCGTCATGATCGGCGACGGGATCAACGACGCGCCGGCACTCTCACTCGCGGATGTGGGCATCGCCATCGGCAGCGGCGCGACCATCGCCCGCGAGGTGGCGGACATTACGATCGCCGCGGAGGATCTGCGGGAGCTGGTGCTGCTGCGCAGGCTTTCGGAGAAGCTGATGCAGCGCATCGGGCGAAACTACCGTTTTGTCATAGGCTTCAACGGTGCACTGATTTTCCTTGGCGCTCTCGGCCTTCTGCCTCCGGCCACTTCAGCCCTGCTGCACAACAGCTCGACTTTGCTTCTGAGCATGGACTGCCTGACGCCGCTGCTGTCGGAATAAATAGAAGTGGCTGTCTCAAAATGAGATAACCCCCTGCATAAAATGTATGTCGTAGGGGCCGATGCCCTCATCGGCCCGCCATTTGTCAACAGTGTATGTTGCTCGGCGGGTCGATCTGGGGATCGACCCCTACGGCTTTGGATTTTTATACATTTTGAGACAGACTCTTTTATTTGTGCAGCACAGCATAATGGATATTGACACAGGACAGAAGCTCTGATATAATGCAAAAGAAGTTAGCGTAGGCTAACCAGTGACTACATCTCTATTGTGTACCGCGGGTTTCCCGGTTTTGTTTTTTGACCAGCAGTTAGCTTGGACTAACTACAATAAGATATGTATAACGGAGAAGGGGATGGACATGAGCGTTGTGATACTCGGCGGAAATGAATGTATGGAACAGAAATATAAGAGCCTGTGCCGGGATTACCGCCATGAAGCCAAGGTCATGGTCAAACCGGTCGGCGGCGTGAAGCGGAAGATGGGCAATCCCGACCTTGTCATTTTCTTTACCGGCGCCATGTCCCACAAGATGCTGCAGGGTGCGCTGGGGGAGATCAAGGGACAGAACGTCATGGTGGAATACTGCCCGACAAGCTCCGTGTCCGCGCTGAAAAAAGTATTGGAGAAGTACGCCTGATGTCAGAGGAAACGATTGTACGCCAGGCCGCGCCCACCCTGGCCGGAATCAAGACGGGCAGCATGTTCCCGTATCGCTTTGAAAACCATGCGGAGCTGCTGGAAGATATCCGTGCCTTCAACCGCGTGCTTGTGCCGCGCGGCATGTGCCTGCTTTTACTGCGGGTGATGGAGAAGTCCGCGCTTTTGTATCTCTATCGTCCGCAGAGTCTGGAGAAGGATTTGGAAGACCATATCTCGCAGGAGCTTTTGCAGGAATCAGGCTATGCCTGTTCAAGCTGCGCCGCCTGTGTGCGCCATCTGGTGGAGCGTTTTCGCAGCGGAGAGGGCTTTCCTCATGAGGTGGGACTGTTCCTGAGCTACCCACCGGAGGACGTCAAAGGCTTTATAGACGACCGGGACAATTATAAAGCCAGCTGCATGTGGAAAATCTACGGGGACGAGCAGAGGTCCAGAAAGCTCTGTGAACGCTTTCAAAAGTGCTCCGCGTGTTATTGCCGCCTTTGGGAAAGTGGCGTAAGTCTTGAAAAGCTCGCGGTCGCGGTGTGACAGAGACTCAATTTGTATATCTTAACTGAGATAGAAGTGTGAACAGAGGCACACTTTAATCCACTCTGAATTTCAAAACTGAAGGAGAAACGAACATGAAAGCAGCAGTTGTTTACTGGAGCGGCACGGGCAACACCGCGGCCATGGCAGATCTCGTCCTGGAGGGCATGAAGAGCGCCGGCGCGGACGCGGATCTCATCGAGTGCAATTCCGTCACAGATCTTTCTGCTTATGACGCCATCGCTTTCGGCTGCCCCGCGATGGGCTCTGAGCAGCTGGAGGACTCCGAGTTTGAGCCGATGTTTGACAGCGTAAAGAAAACGCTTGCCGGAAAAAGGATTGCTCTCTTCGGTTCCTACGGCTGGGGTGACGGCGAATGGATGCGCAACTGGGAGGACGACTGCAGGGCCTGCGGCATCAAGCTCGCTGCGGAGAGTGTGCTTGTAAACAACGCGCCCGAGGGAGAGGGAGCAGATGCTTGCAAGGCTCTCGGCG
>CAMHEN010000022.1 GCA_946184165.1 uncultured Clostridia bacterium
CCATCGCCGCCGGCAAGGAGGCCGCCATCTCCCTGCACCGCTATGTCCACCCGGGTCAGACCCTCACCATGGGCCGCGACCGCCGCATCTACCGCGAGCTCGACAAGAAGCACGCCCTGGTCTCTCTCGGCGGCTTTGACAACGAGCACCGCCAGGTGCCCGGCTATAACGAGGCCAAGGCCAAATCTTTCTCCGACGCCCGCCAGACCTTTACCGAGGAGCAGGTCCGCCGTGAATGTGCTCGCTGTCTCGGCTGCGGCGCGACGAAGGTGGACGAGTATCTCTGCATCGGGTGCGGCCTTTGCACCACGAAGTGCAAGTTTGACGCCATCAAGCTCAAGAAGGTGCGCGACTGGCACGCCGGCGCCTTTGAAACCATGCCCATCAAGGTCGCCGAGGGTCTTGTCAAGCGCACCGGCAAGATCATCCGCAACAACCTGAACAGGTAATGCACGAGCTGGGAATCTGCGATGCCATTCTCAAGACCGTGGATGGCATCGCGAAGGAAGAAAAGCTCTCGGCGGTCCACAAGGTCACGCTGGAGGTGGGCATGCTCTCCGGGGTGGTGCCGCGCTTTCTCTCGGACTGCTGGGAGGCCGTCATCGACGGGACCCCTTATGAAAAGACAGAGCTCGCCATTGAGACCATCAACGGCCTTGCCCGATGCGAGGACTGCGGGAATGAGTTCAGCGCCGATCTCGAGAAGCTCTGGTGCCCCAAGTGCGCCGGCAGAAGGCTCACGCCGCTGACGGGGACCGATTTGACCATCAAGGAAATCGAGGCCGATTAAAAGCCGCTCGCAGGGAGCGGTCCCCGGATCGTCCCCCTGCGGGAACAATCCAATATTACAGGAAGGAAAGAAACGCTATGACATTGGAGGAAAGACAGGCCGCCGCGCCGCGGGAGAAGTGCGGCTACTGCATGGGCGGAGAGCTGCTGGACGGGTTCGGCATCAAGATCTGCGACCTCTCTGTGAGCCAGCTCATCCTCTTCAAGGAGCAGAGCCACCCCGGCCGCTGCATCGTGGCCTACAAGGACCACGTCAGTGAGATCACCGATATTTCGGAGGAGGAGCGCAACGCCTTCTTCGCCGACATCAACCGCGCGGCGAAGGCCATCCACGCGGTCTTTCACCCGGAGAAGCTCAATTACGGCGCCTATGGCGATACCGGCTGCCACCTGCACATGCACTTGGTCCCGAAGTATAAGGACGGTTTTGAATGGGGCGGCGTCTTCGCCATGAACCCCGGCATCACCTTCCTCAGCGACGCCGAGTATGCCGAGATGATCGAGAAGATCAAAGCGGCACTGTAATATACCAATTGAGAAAAAACGGTGCTGTCTCTTTCGAGACAGCACCGTTTTTTTGCCGGTATCCGGATGCGTACCCGTCAGCCGCTCATGCGCTCGCAGTAGGCTTTGTATTCCTCCTTCGTCATGGCGGGGCGGTATGCGGCGATGGTCTTTCCGGCCTCCGCCGCGCCGTCCTTCAGGAGAAGGTAGGTCAGGATGGCCATCAGCTTTGCGGGCGTGATGTGCGCCGCTACGGGATCGGTGACCTTGTAGTCCACCGAGTGGAGGGCGCCGGAGCTTCCGCCGAAGGTGAAGTTCATGACCGGCATTATGGCGCAGAGATCGCCGACGTCGGTGCTCGCGGTGTTGCAGACCCCGGCGGGGATGGATTTGACCTTCTCCGTCAGCATCCGGGCAGCCTCCTCCATCATGGCGGTGGGAAGGATCTCCGGGCAGGGCATGTAGCCCTGGGCGTTCTCGATCTCACAGGTGCAGCCGATGGCATAGGCGCCGCCCTGGAAGCAGCGGTCCACTTTCTCGCTGACCTCCTCGATGACCTGCTGGCTGTTGGCCCGGACCATCATGTCCACCACTACCTCGCTCGGCACCACGTTGATGGCCTGGCCGCCGTTGCGGATATAGGGGTGGACGCGGACGCAGTCCTTCTCCCGGAAGGTCTCGCGGATCATGCCGAGGGCGGACATGCCGAGGCAGGCAGCGTTGAGGGCGTTCTTCCCCTCGTGCGGGGCTGCCGCCGCGTGGGCTGCCTTGCCGCGGATGGTCACGGTCTTCCCGATGAAGCCGGTGCAGGCACTGTTGCCGAGCATGAGATCCGCGCCGCCCTCCCGGTCCACCATAAGCGAGTGGGTCGTGATGGCCATGTCGATATCGTCCATCAGGCCGCGGCGCAAAAGCTCGCACTTGCCGCCTGCGCAGTGGACGTCATGCTCGCGCCGGACCTCCTCGCGCACGGAGGCATCCTGGAACTCTTCCGCCGGGACGGCGTAAAAGGTGGCCGTACCGTCGAGCGCCGCGGCGACCTCCGGGTCCGTGAGAGCCAGCGCCGCGCCCAGCATGCACACCATCTGGGCATAGTGGCCGCAGGCGTGGGCATAGCCCTTGTTTGCCGCCGGGTGGCCCGGGCAGGCCAGGGCGTCCAGCTCGCCGATCAGGGCGATGTTCGGGCCCCGCCCGTTTCCGAGGGAGGCGCGCAGGCCGGTGACGGCGAGACCGGTCTCCGGCTTGAGGCCGCATTTTTCCAAGAACTTTGCCGCGAGCTCCGCCGTGCGGTACTCATGATAGCCCTGCTCGGCATGCAGAAAGATATCCTCCGCGAGGGCCTGCAGCTCGGACGCATGTTCGTCGATGACGTCAATGATCCGTTTTTCGATATTATCCATTCTCTTATCCTCTTTATTTCATCATGGTCTCGGTCACCAGCGAGAGGAACTTGGCGATCAGCCAGGTCCCGCCCGTGCCGAGGACGATGATCTTCAGAATATCGGGCGTCTGGAATTTTTCGTGCCGGGAGAACCTGGGCCCGGCGATCCAGACGCAGAAAATGAGCGCCAGCATCCCGACAGTCGCCATTGGGCTGAGACTCACGGCCCCCGCCCTGAAGGCGACGATCTCCGCCATGACAAGCATGAGGAGCATCACGGCAACAAGCTGCCCCTCCACGATCTTCTGGACCTTGCCCGGCGCCTCCCGGCCCCGTCGCTACGCGAGGGAGAGCATCGCCCCGGCGAGGATGCAGCAGGAGCTCACCCCCGAGAGCACCGCCGCGGCCCAGCGCGCCGAGAAGGCCGCCGAGTGCCCAGAGGACCGCGGCCGCGATCGTCTCATAGAGCCAGAACTTCGCCTGACTGTCCGGCTTCGTCAGGCGGAATCTTCCGTTTTTATTCCGCGTGCTCATGCAGATAATCCTCAGCAAAGCGGACATAGATCTCCGCGCCCTTGACAAGTACGTCCTCGTCCGCCACGAAAGCCGGGTGGTGGTTCGTGCAGGCGATCCCCTTCTCGGGATTGCGGATGCCGAGATAGCCGTAGACGCTGGGGATCGACTCCAGGTAGACGCTGAAATCCTCCGCGCCCGTCACCTTGGGGGTATGGCGGAAGGCGCTATCCCCCAGGACCTTTTCGGCGGCCCCGCGGGCGATGCGTACAAGATCCTCATCGTCGTTGATGAGCGGGCTCGGCCCGAAGTAATAGTCACATTCCGCCGTGCAGCCATAGCTCTTCACGGTGTTCTCCACCACGTTCCGGATGCGCTCCGGCATGGAATTGCGCAGCGCCCTGTTGAAGGCCCGGACAGTGCCCACCAGCTCCACATGGTCTGCGAGGATGTTCTGCTTCGTGCCGCCGTTCATCATGCCGACGGTCACGACGAGAGAATCCAGCGGGTTATTCTGGCGGCTCGGGATCGTCTGCAGCGCCATGACCGCAGCGGCCGCCGCCACGACGGCGTCGTGCCCGAGGTGGGGCGCGGAGCCGTGGGCCGAGGTGCCGTGGATCTGGATAGTGAAGCGGTCGGAGCAGGCCATCCGTTCGCCGTATTCAAAGTTGAAGGTGCCGGTGGGCATGGAGGGCCACACGTGCATGCCGAAGATCGCGTCCACGCCCGTGAGCGCGCCGCGCTTGACATACTCCTCCAACTTTCTGCCGATCTCCTCCCCCATCTGGAAAAGGAGCCTCACCGTGCCGGGAAGGCTCTCCCGGATGCCCCACAGAACCCGCGCGGCCCCCAGGAGCATCGCGGTGTGGCAGTCGTGTCCGCAGGCGTGCATGACGCCGGGGTTCTCACTCTCAAACGCCACGCCGCTCGCCTCCGTGATGGGCAGGGCGTCGATATCCGCCCGCAGCATCACGACGGGGCCCTTCTTTCCGCCCTCGATCACGGCGACACAGCCGGTGATATCCTCAAAGGTGTCGACGGGGATGCCGATGTCTCTGAGCTCCCGCAGGATGTAGGCGGTGGTCTCCCGCTCCTCGCAGCTGAGCTCCGGATGCCGGTGCAGGTGGCGGCGCATCTCCAGGATATGCTCCTCCAGATTCAGGACCGATTCATGGACCGTCATACAGCGCCGCCTCCGTTCCGGTTCAGATAATCCCACGCGAACTGCGCGTATTCCGCCGCGCCGATCTGCAGGATCTCCTCATTCAGCGAGGACGCCCGTGAAGCTGAGGACCAGGATCACGGCGAGGAAGACCAGAAAGCCAAGGCCGGCAGCGCGCAGGCCCTTCTTCTGGGTCGGGGTGATGATGGCCGCGTTCTCGTCAAAGTCGTGCTTGGCGAGCTCTTCGCGGGTGATGGGGAAGCGGTGGACCATGACCTTCTCCACGAGGATGGTGCCGCCGATGGTCAGGACGATGCAGGAGACGATCAGGAAGTACCAGTTGATGGCGATGAACTGGGAGTACTCCGGATCGATCATGTGCGCGGCAGATTCGGTGAAGCCGTAAGCCAGCGCGTCAGACAGGCCGAGCAGGACATTCGCGCAGAAGCCGGCAGCCACGGAGGCAAAGCCGGTGTACACGCCGAGCAGCGGGTGACGGCCGATAGACATGAACAGGATGGCCGCCAGCGGGGGGCAGGACGATAAAGCCCGCGTCGCCCGCGATGTTCAGGTTGATACCGAGGAAGATGACCACCATCGTGACCACCCAGCCCTTGGACTTGCCGAGGAAGCGCTCCATCAGGGCGACCAAAAAGCCGCTCTTCTCTGCGGCGGTAGAGCCGATAACCGCGACCAGGACCATGCCCAGAGGCGCGAAGCCCGAGAAGTTCGTGATGACGTTGGACCAGAGATACTGGATGCCAAAAACGGAGAACAGGTTGACAGGCTCAACCGCCTCGTTATTGGCGGGGTTGATGACGCTGACGTGCAGCGCGCTGCACAGCCAGGAGATCAGGACCACGATCACCGCAAGATACAAAAACAGAGTGATCGGATCCGGCAGCTTGTTGCCGGCACGCTCGATCGAGTCGAGCATGCGATCCAGGCGGCTCTTCTTAACGGCTGCCTCTGTCTGTTTTGCCATAGATATGCCTCCCTTTTGCAATTTGCACCGCGGGAAAGATACACGCGGTGTTGCTTTTCCGCTTTCATTCATTAAATGAATAAAAACATGAATGTGTATTACTACAGTTCTTTTAACAATGCAAGTATTTTTAAAATTTTTATGAATAAGATGTAAAGAATTCCCTTGATGCCCGGTTCCGCACTGTGCATTATTCCGGAATACTCTTTCATAACAATGCCGGCGACACCTTCTCACGCCGTGGGAAGCGATTGTCGGCAAACAGAGCCGCGCAATCCCGGGCAGACTTTTATTCGCCGGTCCGGAACGCACGGTACCCATTGACAGAGGCAGCAGCCTTGCATTAAAATACGCCTGTCTCATACAGCGCGCCTTTGCGCGGCACCCGCGCTTCATCCGTAAAGCATGTGAGAAATCCGGCAGGAGGTTTGAAAGTTCCATGGAAAAAATACAGATGACAACCCCCATCGTTGAGATGGACGGGGACGAAATGGCCGGCATCCTCTGGAAAGAGGTCAAGCGCCAGCTGGTCGAGCCCTTTGTGGATCTGAAGGAGGAATAATACGACCTGAATATCCGCTCCCGCGACGAGACCGATGATCAGATCACGGTGGACTCCGCGCTCGCGGCGAAGAAATACGGCGTCGCCGTCAAGTGCGCGACCATCACCGCCAACGCCGAGAGAATGGAGGAGTTCAAGCTCAAGAAGCTGTACAAAAGCCCCAACGCCACCATCCGCAGCATTCTCGACGGCACCGTGTTCCGCGCGCCCATCCTCATTAACGGCATCGATCCGCTGGTCAAGACCTGGAAGAAGCCCATCACGCTTGCGCGCCACGCCTACGGCGACGTCTACCGCGCCTCCGAAATGCAGATCAAGAAGCCCGGAAAGGTGGAGCTCGTCTATACCGATGAGGACGGCAATGAAACCCGCCAGCTCGTGCACGCCTTCACGGAGCCCGGCGTGGTTTCCGGCATGCACAACCTGGACAAGTCCATCGAGGGCTTTGCCCGCACCTGCATGAACTATGCCCTCGATCTGCGGCAGGACCTGCTGTTCTCCTCCAAGGATACCATCTCCAAGGTCTATGACCGGGAATTCAAGGATATCTTCAAACGTATTTACCTGGACGAGTATATTGAAAAGTTCAGCGCGGCCGGCATCAAGTACGAGTACTGCCTGATCGACGACGCGGTCTCCCGCGCCATCAAGTCCCCGGGCGGCTACGTCTGGGCCACGCACAACTATGACGGCGACGTGATGAGCGATATGCTCGCCACGGCCTACGGCTCGAACGCGATGATGACCTCCGTGCTGACCTCCCCCGACGGGAAGTATGAATACGAGGCCGCCCACGGCACGGTGCGGCGCCACTACTACCGTTACCTCCAGGGCGAGGTGGTCTCCACCAACCCGATGGCCCTGATCTATACTTGGAGCGGCGGGCTGGAAAAGCGCGGCGAGCTTGACGGGAACGAGAAGCTCCAGCGCTTCGGCCGCATGATCCGGGAATCCGCCGCGAACGTGATCGAGGCACGCGGCATCATGACGGCGGACCTCGCAAAAATCACCTCCAAGCCCGATCCTCTGGTCGTCACCGGGCACCAGTTCATTGCGCTTACCCGCGCAAGGCTTGAGCAGGCCATTGCCAAAGAGTGGCCGGACGAGGAAGCCCCCTCCGCCTGAGCCGGATCCTCCGTAAGCGAAAGCTCCCCCGGCAGTCGTGTGACTGCCGGGGGAGAGTTTTGTCTTGCCGTATCCTTCGGGATCAGGCGGTCTCGCCGATATTCACCAGCGTGTAGCTGCGGCTGCCGAAGCCGATCTCCTCCGCGTGTTCCAGGGTGTGCAGGCCCTCACGGTCTTCGATGCGCCACAGGAGCTTCTCGTTGCCCTCCGCGTTCCACACGAGATCGAGGCAGGCCTGATCCAGCGCCACGGGATCGGTGGAGGCGAGGATGCCGATGTCGTGGATGTCGGGCTCTTCGGGATAGGGATCACAGTCGCAGTCGATGGAGATGCGGTTCATGACGTTGATGAACACCACCTGATCCCCCAGACAGTCGCAGACGCCCTTCGCGGCTTCCGCCATGGATTCCAGGAACTCGAGCTGCAGCTCGTCATGCCAGTGGGTGTCACTGGTGCCGCCGGAGTGGATGCGCACCTTCCCCATCGCGGAGGCGAGGCCGATGGAGGCGTTCTTGATCGCACCGCCGAAGCCCGCCATGGCGTGGCCTTTGAAATGGGACAGGACAATATAGGAGCCGTAGTCCCGGAAGTGGGCGCCCACAAGGTCCCCGGTGATACGCGTGCCGCCGGTGACCGGGATCTCCATGGAGCCGTACTCGTCCAGGATCTGGAACTCCGCGATGTCGGTAAAGCCGTGATCCTCAGCGACCTGATAGTGCTCGGCCGTTGCCGCGCGGGACCCGGCATAGGCCGTGTTGCACTCAACGATCGTCCCGTCCACGAGATGTACAAGATCCGCGATCAGCTCCGGGCGGAGATAGTTGCTGTAGGGCGGCTCGCCGGTGGAGAGCTTCACGGCGACGGGGCCGACCGGCTTCCAGTTCAGCGCCTCATAGATCGCGACAAGCCCCTCCGGGGAGATGTCGTCCGTGAAATAGACGACGGGCTTGTCAGGCTCGTCCGCGAACGCCGTCCCACAGGCGAAGACGCCGAGGACGAGGCACAAAACGAGCAGCAGGGAAAGCAGGACACGATGCGCACCGTGAGAACCTGAGAGCCCAGGGCGGCGCTGTAGATGATGAGCTGGGGGTTTAAGAGAATGGAGGCCATTATAAAGGCCGCGAGCCAGTCATGGCGCATCCCCTGTCTGGAAAAGGACGCGGCCACGGGAATGGTGCCGTACATGCACAACGGCGAGGCGATCCCCAGCAGGCATGCGGGGATGATCCCAAAGCTCCCCCACTTTTTCCCCTGCATTCTGCGGAAGAGATCATGGATACCGTCCTTGGCAAAAACCGAAATGAGGGAGCCGATGGCGATGCCGAGCACCCAGTACCAAAAAATCTGCCTGAGCTGTATGTCAAAATAGTACCAGAGATAGATAAACTCCCGGCGCAGGATACGCGTTGTTTCGTTCATGCTGCCATCGCCCCTCCGCCGCTTTCTGTGTTTTATACATTACCACATTCTGAGAAGACAGGGCAAATCTTTTATCGCGGGACCAGAAAACCTTCCGTGCCGGGCCCGCCGGGATGCGCAAAAATATCTGCTTCAGGCTGTTCAGATCCTGTCGGCTGTGGTAATATATTGCAAACAAAACGAAGGGGGCGTTCCCTTGAAAAAAGTATTTGCAGTTCTTCTCGCGCTCATTCTGTGCGTAAATCTCTGCGCGGCCGCCTATGCCGACGACGGCTGGACGATCTTTGTCTACGTCTGCGGCGCCGACCTGGAAAGCGAGGCCGGTCTCGCAAGTCAGAATATCCGGGAAATGGTCGACGCGCACACATCCGCCAACATCCGTTTCGTTGTGCAGACCGGCGGCGCGGCAAGCTGGAGCAGCGATCCTCTATCAGGTGCGCGGGGCAAACCACAGCGGGGCAAGCGGTCTGTCGGTGTACTATCCGCTCGAGGTGCAGGGCTCCATGGAGCTCGGGATCTTCAAGGACATCTGCATCAGCGCAAACTATCTCGGCCTCGTGGATAAGGTCGCCTACGCCTTCGCAAACGGGGGAAGCTGGGATGACTACGACGGCATCGAAGACTGCGACATGGACCAGGACGCCGGACAGAGCACGGCAATCAGCTTCCTGGAGGAGCCCGGCTTCGACGAATACGGCGTCTACGGCTTCGTCCTTACCCCGGAGGCCGTCGACAGCACCGCCGCCGTGGACGCGGTGGTTTATCTCCTCTCGGAGGACGAAGAGGACTTTATCTGCATCGGCTATACCAGCGACGTGCTGGCTGACTGGGAATCCGGTATCTTTGAGGACAACTTTGACGGCTACTGGTTCTCCCTCCCCGACGGCCAGTGCCTGAGCGTCGATCTTGTGGAAGAGTGCGACGGCTACGACGTCTTCACGAGTCCCGTCGAGATCAACGGGGAGGAGAAGAACCTTCGCTTCGCCTGGAACTACATCACGGGTCGGATCCGCGTCCTCGGCATCTGGGACGGCATCGACGAAAACGGCATCGCCTCCCGCCCCGGGGATTCGCTGAAGGCCGGCGACCGCATCCTTCCGCTCTATGACGCTTTCTCCGCGGACAGCTATGAAGAGTCCGTTTATATCGGTGAGGATTACGTCTGGCAGGACGACGATGAGCTGGTATTCAGCATGCTGCCGGACGGCAGCTATCTGTACGCCTTCAACATCATCGACATCTTCGGCGGCGAGTATACGACCGACTTTGTCCAGTTTGATGTAGACGAGGGCGATATCCTGTACAGCGCCGCCTGACGGTATCGCACGGCCGCATATTCAGCGTGCCGGTCTGCGCCGGAATATCGGGCGCAATTGTGCACAAGACCCGGGCAGGTACGCCGCTTTCTGCGTACCTGCCCGGGTTCTTGTATCCGGGACAGCGCGCCTTTGCGGGATGATCCGGCGCGCCGGAGCTTGACATGTTATCTGTTAGACTCTGTATTTCATGCTGTTCATCGATAAGCAGTCGTCACGCGTCGTGGTGCGGCTTACGGCGCATGGACGCTTAATCAAGCAAGGTCTTGTCGATGATCTGGAAGTTGGCTCTGTGTATATAAAGCGCTTTATTGTCGATCATCAGCTTTGTGAATCGCGGCAGATCCTCTTCAACTTCCCAATACACCCTGGTTCCGGAAAAAGCATAGATCGGTGCTCCCATCTGCGATTTGATGACGACCACCATCGGCTTGCCGAACTGGTTCTTTATACTGTTGACCATACCGCTGATCAGTACCGAATCCATGATTCCGGACGAATCGCTGTCCAGGTCATCCAGATAGAACTCATAATCCGGGGCAAGCCTTGTATCATAGAATATACATGTATCTCCACAGGAGATCAGCTGCTTTCCGTCGATCGTAATGGTGATCACAGAGCTCAGCGTCTTTGTCGAGAGCCAGGAATCGGAATCTGAGGAATATGTTTTTTCCTCCACGATATTGTTGTCGATATCGATTCTCTTCCCGTGCGTTTTCAGAGTCCGAACCCCGGTGTTGTCGAATATGTCGATATTGTATTCGTTTCCGATGATACTCCCGTGAAGATCGTGCACACCGCTTTGCAGCCTGGCGCAGGCGGTCAGACTTATGATCATCATCAGCAGCACGACAGTCGTACATGCTCTCTTCATGATACATCCCTCCAAAATCTTGCTTGTTGGCCCTTTATAATGATCCTCGCATGGCGAAATCAATCGAGGATTCGCGCGATGCTCCTTGCAGGGAATCTACGGCGCGGCAGCCGTGCTGCCGCACAGAGCCGCAAAGCGGCTCGGCGGAACGCCTTACGGCGTTTCACCCTCATATGGTCATTATAATCCAGGCTTCCCCAAGACTCAAGAAAAATGTCGAATCTGCCGGCCGGGGGAGAAAAGGAGTGAAATCTGCGTCACCCTCTAACCAGGTCAGGGGATAGAAAAGCATTCCCGTTCCGGCCGGGCGCCTGCATGCGCAGCGCTCAGGGCGCCGTCTTTTGTGCCAATCATCCGGAGCCGTGCGCAGTCCGAAGAGAAGTGACGGCCGGCAAAAGCGGAAGGGGCTGTCTCGTTTTGAGACAGCCCCTTTATCAAGGAGTCATTCTCTATGATTCCCGCCGGCGCTGCGCGCTGTGTGGATGAGAGCGGCAAACGGCTCTCCGTCTCAGAACTCCAGCTCCTTTTTGTCGAAAATCTTGATCGTGACAAACAGCACGAGCCCCAGATAAATCAGCAGCCCGAAGAAGAGCTTGCCGATGCCCATGACGGCAGAGCCGAACAGAAAATCGCTGAAAGCGTTCCCTGCAAGTCCGGCGTAATGGAGTCTCTCGATATGAAGCGCTTTGACCTGCGGATTCAGAGAGAACAGAAGCGCGGAGAAGGGCACGGCGATATAGAGCAGCAGCAGCGAAATGGTGGTGACGGGGATGTTGTTTGTGATGTACAGGATCATGGAAGAGAGCGCAATATACCCCACGGTCTTGTACACCGTAATGAAGATGGTCATGTAAAACGCTCTGCTGAGTCTGGGCGTAAAATCGCAGCCGACAAACAGCAGTCCCAGCCGGAGGACCAGCGTGATAATCCCGTACATGAGCGCCGTTAAGATCACGGTGTCAAGCAGCTTGGCCAGGACCAGCTTGCTGCGCGTCAGTCCCCGCCCGATCACACTGGAGTAGCTCATGGAACGGAAATCGTCCGAATAGACTCCAAAGAGAATCACAAGCCCGATCACAAGCTCCGGCATGCCCATATGGGACATCAGGCCCTTTACCGGCACGACCGGGTCCTTCCCATAGGCGAGACAGGAGCCGACCACATGCATGCCCAGAAAAGCCAGAGCAATGCAGAACAGTACCACGACGGAGCGTTTTTTCAGGATTCTGCGGATATCCGCCCGGATCAGTCTTCTCATAACTCCAGCTCCTTCCTGTTGAAGATCAGGGCGCTGACGGCCAAAAACAGCGCATACCACAGCAGCACGAAGAGCAGATGATGCACCCAGATATTGCCGGCATCGAACTGCCTGTAGGCCTGGTCCGCCTGACCCATCAGGGTAATATCATAAAACGGGAGATGGGTGTGGGACTGGAGCCAGTCCAGAATCATTTTGGAAAATGCGATTGAGATCAGTCCCGCGACAACGCCGACGGACGAATTCCACGTCAGATAAACGAAGATCGCCGCGAATGTGCTGAAGCCCAGGATCTTGAGCCACGCTGCAGCATAGGCGGATAATACCCGCAGAGTCTGCACTCTTGTCAGCACGACCGAGAAACGGTCGAACGTGATCTGATCCGTCAGCAGAAAAAACAGGCAGAAAGCGAGGGAGAGGATTGCGGTGTCAATGAACTTTGCAAGGATGACTCTTGTTCTGGAGAGCCCTCTGCCGATGGCGGGGATCATGGTGCCGGATTTCAGCTCATCGCCATAAACGCAGGTGAAGACCGGCAGCAGGACGAAAAAGGGATACACATAGGAAAGCTGAAGATCGAGGCTGGCATAATAGCTGTCGTATTCGACCGGTTCCCTGAACAGCCCGTAAAGAAACAGCGCAAACAGGATCACGGGGCAAATGTAGAATCCGGGCTTTGACAATATCCGCCTCAAATCCGCTCGGATCAGTCTTCTCACTCTTTGCCACCCCCGACAAGTTTGAAATAATAGTCCTCCAGGGTGGACCGCTCCTCGACCTCACGCATGATCTTCACCCCGCCCTCCGTCAGGAGCTTTCTCGCCTTCTCCAGGTCGTCCACGGCAATCTCAATGGCGGATTCCTTCGCTGCGAGGTCTGCCTTCGTGATCTCTTTCACGATGACGCCTTCGTTGAGGATGCCGAAGCGGTCGGCAGTATTCTCCAGTTCCCCGAGAATGTGGGACGAAACCACCACCGTCATGTTGAATTCCTCGCGGAAACGCTGGATCATATGCCGGACATCGGCGATGCCCTGCGGGTCGAGGCCGTTTGTCGGCTCGTCGAGAATCAGGATTTCTGGATTGCCGAGGATGGCGCCCGCAATGCCAAGGCGCTGTCCCATACCGAGCGAGAAGGTTTTATACGGCTTTTTGACATTCTGAAGGCCGACGATCTCCAGCACCCTGTCGATCTCGCTCCTCATCTGCCGGTGGGGGATCCCCTTGAAGGTGGCATAGTATTTGAGGTTCTCCCTGGCGGAGAGATAGTTAAAAAACCTGCTTCCGACCATGAAGCCGATCTTGTTCCGGTTTTTGTACAGCTCTGCCCGGGTGCGGCTCCCCGCGATGGAAACCGTCCCGTCCGTGATCTCCGAAAGGCCCAGGATCATTTTGAAAATGGTGGTTTTGCCGGAGCCGTTTCTGCCGATCAGCCCGTAGATATCGCCGCGATTGATCTGCATGTTGACGCCCTTGAGCACCTCGTGCCTGCCGTAGTGCTTTTTGATATCCTTCAGTTCTATGATCGCTTCACTCATATTCTCTCTCCTTTACCAGACTTTAACTCGTTTGCCTTCGGGGATATACATACCGTCGCCCTCCTGAATGTCATAGGTTCCGGTAAACTCATCATATTGCGCAAGCGTGACGTTGATCCGCAGATAATCGAGCGGGTGCGAGTCATAGTCGAACAGGTATTTTTCGACATCATAGGAAACCTGTCCGGACCAGACGCGGGCATACTGGCGGAAGAAGCTGTCATAATCAAAGCCCTCCTTCCGGGATGCAAGCTCCAGGACAGCCTTCATGCCGCCCATGTCCGCCGTGGCCTCGACCTGGACCCGGGTGCCGTTGTAGAGACCGGAGCCCTGGAACGGGGTCATGCCGCTGTAGTACGAGGAGACCTTGATCGTTCTGTCGCCGAAGGCAGAGCGATCCTTCTCCGGCAGCCAGGTCTGTTTGATTCCGTCCTTGTCGTACTGAACCCCGTTGGCGTCAAAGCCGTGTGTGATCTCGTGCCCGACAACGATCCCGATGCCGGCCAGCATCTGCTCGTCGCTCATTTCCGGGGTGAAAACCGGATTTCCGAGGATTCCGGCGCAGATAAAGATCCCGTTCACGGTGGGATAATAGAAAGAATTGGTCTGCGTGGTGGAGAGCATGGTCGAATAGGGATCCCAGCTGTTCAGATCCACCTTTCCCGCGGAAAGCGCGGCGCTCTTCCGGATTCCGAATTCTCTCACCGCCAGCGCGGCCTCCAGGAAATTGCCGCCCGCCTCCGCCGGGACAATGTTGAGGTCGGTATAATCGCCCTTGTCAGGGAACACCACATGGATCTTGAGGGCGTTCAGCTTCTCAAGGCACAGGGTTTTGCCCTCCTCCGAGAGCCAGGGTTCGTTTGCGAAGATATCCCGGTAGACGTCGATGATATCGGCGGTCATGCCGTAGAGCCTGTCATAGATATCCGGGCTTATGTAGGTGTCCAGATAGGCTTCGTTCAGCGCGGCTGCAAGAGCGGTGCTGCCGATCTGTTCATCAAACAGTCTGTCATCTGCTTTCTGCTCTTCCGTACGCCCATCGGGTTCAAGTGTCACGCCGCGCGGCACCTCGAGCTGCTCAAAAGTGAAGGTGGTATCTTCATCCAGGTATTTTCCGAGAGAGAGCACATATTTTACGATCAGCATGGATTTCATTTTCTCCAGGTAGCGGGCGCAGACATTATCCGCAGCCTTCAGATACTGTGCGTCCGCAAGGAAATGATCGCATGCGCCGTAGCCCCAGCTGTCCAGGTACTCCGTCATGGGGAAATCTCCCTGAATATAGGCAATCTCCTCCCGGGTAAAGGTCATGTCCTCTTCTTTGGTGAGAGAATCGTCCACAAGGTTGGCAAGGGTCTTCTCCACCTGCCAGGTATCGTCAAGAATCTCCCGGATCTGATCCTCTGTGTAGCCCATCTGTCCGAGCACGCAGCTCACCTTCTGCTCCACCATCACCATCTTTTCGAGATCCGCTTCACCCATGTTGAAGTAGGCGTCGGAAGTGCCGTCCCGGCGCTGCAGGGTAAAGGCGGTATTCCCGATCGCCACGAAATAGGAGGACGGATCCACCTGCGAGCGGGCAGATCCCTGCACCTCCACGGGCGAGGCACCGAGCGGGTTTGCATCGGGATCCGCGATCCAGGCATAGAGTTCCTCAGCGGACGAGATGTTCTCGATGAAGCGGATATACGGCTTGAGCGGCGTGACGCCGAGGGCCTTTCGTCCCTCATGGTCTTCGGCAAGCGCCGCGTATTTGCGGACCTCTTCGATGGCCTTCCCCGTGACGGAGGCGTCCGTCAGCATCGCCCGTTTTCTGTCTGCTACCACACGGGCAATATTGGTGATGGTCCGCCCGTCGCTCTCCCCGGATGCATAATAATCCTGGTTGGCCGCGGCGGCAAAGTCATCCTTCAGGGAGACGGCCGTATCCACGGTGACATTCCCCTTGATGCTGGAGTCGATCCATTGTGATGAGCTGCCCATACCCAGACTTTCGCAGCCTGTTGTGACAAGCACAGCGCATGCAAGAAGCAGTGCCAGAAGTTTTCTTTTCATTCTTCTCCTCCTTAATCATACAGCTTCCGCGTGACGACGGATGCCGCCAGCTTGTCAAGCCGAGCCTCTGCCGGATCGATCTGTTTGCGTTCCTCTGCTGACATTGTGATCCTCCTTCCGTTTTCTGCTCCGCGCTGATTTGTTGTGTCTTCTCATACGGATGCGTCTGCCCTTTTTACCGATAACAGTATAGTGGAAAAGCACATCCGATGCAAACCCCGGAACAATGCTTGCTGAGCCACCACCGGCCTGACGCGGAGGAAACGGCATCCGAGGGAGAGTATGCCGGTGCTGTCTTTGGAGCCTCTGAAAGAGGCGCCTGCAGCAAAGATCATTTTCTTCGCCGCGGGCTTTCGCACCGCTTGATCATTTTCTGCTCGCCTTTTCCTGCGGGCCGGTGCTCAGCCGAACAGCCACTCATAAATCCTTGCGATCAGCTCTAATTCATCTTCACTGGGGCGGGGCGCTTCGGAGCCGCCGCCGATCATTTCCAGTTCCTCCATGCCGAGAGCCTTCGTTGTCATTTTCATCGTTTTCTCCTCCTTTCTGGCCTTTGGCCCTGGTTTCATCTTTACGGGTACAGTGTAGCGCATCCATCATCACAAAACCGTCACACCAAAAAGAAAAATCCGTGAGAGGTTCATCTCCTCTATCATGACAGACAGATTCCTTCCGGCCTTTATAACCAGAAAAGCGCCCCGCCACGTTTTGTGAAACGCCATGTGCCCGGGCTCCCGTGGTAAAATCAGTCGGCTCGGCTTCCGCAGAAGCGCAAGATCCGAATTCACCATTCATACCGTAAAGCGAAGAGAACAGCGTGCTCATCAACAGGCGCCGAATCGGCGCCTGTTTTTCTTGACAGCGGATATGCTCTGCAATAGAATGATACCGGAACCGCATAAGATCCTTTGATTCTCTAAGGCAACACCGCATAATTCGGCACCATAACAGCTTTCTTTTTTACGCGGCAGTTCGGTTAAAGGAGAAAACACAACATGAAGCAGAATGTAAAGAAACTGTTGAGTCTGCTGATTTCTATCCTGATTGTTTTGGGGTTCTCTGCAATTCTGGAGCAAAGGAGAACGGATCCTTTGGAGAAAATGCTGTCCGCCATGACGCTGCGGGAGAAAGCTGCCCAGATGATGGTCGCTTCTTTCCGCGTCTGGAAGGAAGTGCCGGAGGCAGAGGACGCGGAGCAGACTGCGGAGGAGCCGCCTGCCGTGAATATTACCGAGTTGAATGAGGAGATCCGGGGGCTGGTCAGTCGGAACCACTTTGGCGGTATCCTGCTGTTCGGTGAGAACTTTCAGGATGCGGAGCAGACGCTGCGCCTGATCGCGGAGCTGCAGAGCACAAACCGGAGCGGCGGCGGACTTCCCCAGGTGTTCTTCGTTGATCAGGAAGGCGGAAACGTCAACCGAATCAGCTACGGCACACTCGGCGTCAGCAACATGGCTCTCGCCGCGACAGGCGATCCGGCCAACGCCCGGATCATGGCCGCCATCCAGGGCGAGGAGCTCGGACTGCTCGGAATTCAGGCAAACTTTGCGCCGGTTGTGGACATCAACAACAATCCGTCCAATCCCGTGATCGGGATCCGTTCCTTTTCCGACGATCCGCTGACGGCCGCGGAATACGGCTGTGCCTATCTGAACGGCCTGCACGATGCAGGAATCGCCGCGGCGCTGAAGCATTTCCCCGGTCACGGCAATACGGACACGGACAGTCATACCGGCTTCCCGGTCATCAACAGCAGCTATGACGAGTTGAAAGACTGTGAGCTGGTCCCTTTCAAAGCAGCGATCGACGCGGGCGCGGATCTCGTAATGACTGCGCATATCCAGTATCCGCAAATCGAAACGGAAACCTGCACCTCGATCACTACCGGGGAAAAGGTCTTCCTGCCCGCCACCATGAGCCGCACGATCCTCACGGATATTCTGCGCGGAGACCTGGGCTTTAAGGGCGTCATTGTTTCGGACGCGCTGGACATGGCGGCCATTTCCGAGAATTTCAGCATAGAGGATACGCTGAGACTGGCGGTCAACGCCGGTGTGGATCTTCTGATCCTGCCCCCTGTGAAAGATACGAAAGCTTTCCGCCTGACGGAGCGCTGCGTGGATACGCTGGCGGCGCTGGTGGAAAGCGGAGAGGTCGATGAAGCCCGGCTCAACGAGTCTGTTCTCCGCATCCTGAAGCTGAAGCAGAAATATGGTGTCCTGGAGCTAAAGGACTTTTCCGTGACAGAGGAGAAAATCGCCGCGGCGAAGGACGGAATAGGCTCTGCAGCGCACAGAGATACCGAATGGCATGTCGCCGGAAAAGCGCTGACGCTGGTGAAGAATGAAAACGCTGCTTTTCCGGTACAATTAAAGCCGGGAGACAAGACATTGATCCTGTTTGCGGATTCCTGCGCCAGCCGCGCGGGAGCGGGAGATCTGGTCAGGACGATGCTGGAAGAGGCGCAGGCGCTGCCGGATGGCGCGGAGATTCTTGTGATGAAGAACACCCGTGAGAACGAAGCGGAATGTGTGGAGGCGGCATTGAAAGCCGACCATGTGATCCTGGTGAACAGAGTCTACGCAGTTGCCTGCCTGGACCCGGCAACAGAGGATGGCTTTTCCACAGGGAGCTTTGACGCAATCATCGACGCGGTACATGCCAAAGGAGCTGCGGTGATCGTTGTCAGCTGTCAGCTCCCCTACGACGCTGCGCGTTTCCCGGAAGCTGACGCCATCCTCCTGACTTACTGGGGCAGCATGATGCGCCAACTCCCTGCCGAATCCGGCACCTGGTCTGCCAATCTGCCCGAAGGGCTTCTGGCCTGCTTTGGTTTGTACGAAACCGATGGCAGACTTCCCGTCAATATTCCGGAGCTGGATGAGCAGTACAGGCCCACGGATCGTGTTCTCTATGCAAGAATGCCGTAAAAAAAGGCGTATGCCGAGCGGCAGAACCCGCACGCTGCCGCTTCGGGCAGATACCAGCTATGCCGGAAGAAGATCGTCCGGAAAAGAGAATCCGCTTCTTTTTTGTATGCAATCATGCCGTTAGCTTTCGAAAGGCTTTTGAGAACGACTGACGAGGAGGCCGTCTTATGATGTATCCCCTGTTGCTTTTATGCGGCGCGGTGCTGCTGTTCGTGTACATCCGTGAAAAAATCAAGGCATACTCAGTGAAAGCGCTTATCCTCAAATCCATCGTGTCGGTGCTGTTCATCGCAGTCGGCGTGTACGGTTCATGGCTCAGCGCTGCGAAAGGAGCTGCCAGCCTGCTCTGCCCATTCCTTGTGCTGGGGTTGTTGTCCGGTCTTCTGGGAGACATATGGCTGGATCTTAAATACGTATTTCCGGAAAAGGATGAGCCTTTTACCTATGCGGGCTTCTGCGTATTTGGGGTCGGGCACATTCTGTACATCACGGGTATGCTGCTGCGTTATTACCCTGCCGGCAAGCTCATGGCTGTGATCGTGCCGATCCTGCTGGCCGTGGTCATGAGTGTGGGGAACGCCGTGCTGGAAAAGCCGATGAAGCTGCACTACGGAAAGCTCAAGCCCGTGGTGATCGCCTACGGCGTACTGCTCTTCGGCATGGTGCTGATCTCCGGCAGTCTTGCGCTTGCCCACGGCTGGAAGGAAACGCCGCTGAATCTGCTCTTTATCGGCGGGATATTTTTCGCTGTTTCCGATCTGATCCTGAGCGGCACGTATTTCGGCGTCGGCAAAGCGCGGCCGATTGACCTGACGCTCAACTACATCACATATTATACCGCACAATTCCTGATCGCATCTGCGCTGGTATTCCCGGATTGAAAGAATGGCGAAATCAGGGCGCTGTTTTCCGGGAACTGCCGAGGGCGGATTGCGCGGTGTCGCCATAGGAAGCCTCGACAGGGAGGCTCCTCCGGGATCGGCAGCGCATAACGCCTCATCAGAATGCGGCAGAGGGCCATGCGGGCCGTCTCGCCGCCGGAGAGCTTCGATGCCCGGGGCTTTTTATTATGCTGGAGGCAGGATTTAAAACTTGCCGGAGGGATTCGGATGACAAATTATTGCGGATATATGGGACGGGTGGCGCTGCTGGATCTGAGCGCCCGAAAGGCTGAAAACTATATCTGGACCGACCTCGCCCGGGAAAAGTATATTGGCGGCAAGGCCATGGCTTCCAAGATCCTCTATGACAATCTGACCGGGAAAGAGACGCCCTTCGATCCCGAGAATCTGATTGTGATCGCCACGGGACCCCTGACGGGCACGGGGGCGCCGTCGTCCAACCGCTTTGATATCTCTTCCCTCTCGCCGCTGACGGGGATCAGCTCCTCCTCCAACTGCGGCGGCAACTTTGGCCACTATCTGAAGAAGGCCGGGTTCGACGCGCTGATCCTGCGCGGGCGCTGCGACAAGCCTACCTGGGTGGAGATTGAGAACGGACAGTTTGTTTTTCATGACGCCGATGCGCTCTGGGGCATGAAGGTCACCGAGACGCAGGAGGCGCTGCAGCGGACGCTCGACGCCGCCCACGGCAAGCCGGTGCGCTGCGGCATGGCGGTCATCGGCCCCGCAGGGGAAAACCTGGTGCGCTATGCCTCCGTGATGAGCGGCGAGCGGGCGGCGGGCCGGGCCGGAATGGGCGCGGTCTTCGGCAGCAAAAATCTGAAAGCCCTTTCCGCCGCAGGCGACGCGATCCCCAGCATCTACGACAAAAACAGAGCCGCGGCACACCGCAAAAAGTGGGTCGGCGCCATCCGCTCCCACCCGCTGACGGGCCGCCAGCTTCCCAAGCTGGGCACGGCGGGGCTTGTCAGCTCCATGCAGATGCACGGGCTGCTCTCCACCCGAAACCATGCCAAAGGGCAGTTTGACAGTTTCGAGGCGGTCAGCGGCGAGGCGCTGGCTGAGGAGCTGAACCTTTCCAACAACGGCTGCCTGGGCTGCCCGATCCGCTGCGCCCGCAGGGTGTCGGTGGACGGCAAAAAGGTCAAGGGGCCGGAGCTGGAGACCCTGGGACTCTTGGGCGGCAACATTGAAAACCCTGATCTGGAAAAAATCTGCCGCTGGAACTATGAACTGGACGAGCTGGGGATGGACACCATTTCCACGGCCGGGACCCTGGCCTGGGCCATGGAGGCCAACGAAAAGGGGCTGTGGGAAAACGGCCTTGCCTTCGGCGAGACCGACAAGCTCTCCCGGGTTTTTGACGATATCGCCCACCGGCGCGGCATTGGGGCGGAGCTTGCCGAGGGCAGCAAGCGCCTGAGTGAGAAATACGGCGGCAAAGAGTTTGCCATCCACTCCAAGGGTATGGAGTTGGCAGCCTATGAGCCGCGGCGTGCCGTGGGCCAGGGGCTGGGTTATGCGGTGGCCAACCGCGGCGGCTGTCACTTGAACGGTGGCTATCTCGTGGTGCTGGAAGGCCTGGGCCTGGACGTCAACGGCCAGACGCCCCGGGGCAAGGCGGACTTCTGCATGTTCATGCAGGATCTGATGGAGGCCATCTCCATGAGCGGACAGTGTCTCTTCACCTCTTACGGGATTCTGCCGGCTTTCCTGCTGCGAAACCCCAACGGGGCGCTGGCAAAGACCGTCAATGCGGTGATCCCGTTTTTGGGCCCCGCTGTACGCCTTTTGAACAAAGTGCCGGAAATTGCGTCCTTCAATCTCCCGCTGCTGCCCTATCCCTATGCGCTCAGCTATACCACAGGTTTGAAGATGAACATCGGAAAATTCATCCGCTGCGGCGAGCGCAGCTACAACGTGGAGCGTGCGGTGAACGCCCGCTTCGGCGTCAGCGCGGAAAACGACAAGCTGCCCAAGCGTCTGACGGATGTCCCGCAGGATCCCGGCAGACCCAACACCAGGGTGCCGCTGGAACGGATGAAGAAGACCTATTACCGGGCCCGCGGCTGGGAGAAAAACGGCCTGCCCTCCGAAAAGAAGCTGAGAAAGCTGGGGATACGCTGATGGTGACGGTCAAACTGTTCGGAACGCTGCGCCTGGAGGCCGGCGTGAAAGAGCTGCATCTGGAGGCAGGGAGCATCCGGGAACTGGAGACGCTGGTCTGCCGGAAGCTCCGGAGGCTAAGTCCGGACTGCGGGATAAGCGAAAACGATTTCCGCGCCTGCCTTGTAGCCGTCAACGGTGCCCGGACCACAGCGCGGACAAAACTCCGGGACGGGGATGTGGTGTCCTTTTTCCCCGCCGCGGCGGGCGGCTGACATGACGATTCAGGAAAACCGGGTGTGCTGTCCGTGGCGCGGATCGAAGCATATCTGCAGGACCTTGAACAGGCGCGGCAGATCTCTCAAGCGCGGTATCAGATCGGCGGCTGCAAGCGCTGCCCCCGGCCGCCGGAGGAGGGCAAGGTCGACAGCTATTCCTTTCCCCGCACGCTTGTGACCTTCCCGGGAGAGGAGGAAGACGTCGCGCTTCCGCCGGCAATTCATGATACATTTTCTCGCCCTGGGCGGATAAAACTGCGGCGGGCCGCGTGATGCGGGCCGCCGCAGTTGTTCTGTCCTTCAGTCGCCTTTCTGCCGGCAGCCTCTCCCGCGGCCGCCTCCGGGGAAAAGGGCAGCGCCACACCCTTCGACGAGCGCGTACAGAACGATGCGGACTGCTTTCATTTGGTGCATGAGGCAATCAAGAACCTGCCGCTGTCATCCTGAGAGAAACAAAACAGCTCTCCCCTAAACCTTCCATCGGATTTGAAGGGCTTTAAGGGAGAGCGGGAAAACTAAAAGCGGGGCTTTATTGGCCCTGACGGCCTTTCTCAAATACGGAAAAGACAAGCTTACAGGTGAGGGCGTACAGACAATAAGTGATGAGGACACCGAAGCATACATCCGTCAGAAAGTGGGCGTTCATGTGGATCCTGTTATAGCCCATTACGACGATCCAGACGATTGCGAACGCAAAGAACAGATTTTTGAGATACGTTTTTTTGCATTTGACCGTATCTGCCAGCATGGGAAGGGCCAGCATGATCGTGGCCTTGGTCATGTGACCGCTGG
>CAMHEN010000023.1 GCA_946184165.1 uncultured Clostridia bacterium
AGGTGTTGGAGGGGTGCATGGGCATGGCGATGGTGCACTCCACGGTGGAGAGGTCGACATAGACGCAGCCGTCGTAGTAGGCGATCTCAGCAGGATCGAGCTTCTTGTAAGCCTCGGGTCTGCCGTGGGTGACGAAGTAGCCCTGGGTCTTCTCGTCCGTGACCCAGATGGAAGACCAGCAGGTGGTCTCGGTGGTCATGACGTCGATGGCGTTGCGGTACTCGATCGGCAGATTCGCGATGCCGGGGCCGACAAACTCCATGGCCTTGTTCTTCACATAGCCGTTCTTGTACACCGCGCCGATGATGCTCAGCGCCACATCCTGCGGGCCGACGCCGGGACGCGGGGAGCCGGTGAGATAAATGGCGATCACGCCGGGGTAGGCGAAATCGTAGGTGCGCTTTAAGAGCTGCTTTGCAAGCTCGCCGCCGCCCTCGCCGATGGCCATGGTGCCGAGGGCGCCGTAGCGGGTGTGGGAGTCGGAGCCGAGGATCATGCGGCCGCAGCCGGACATGGTCTCGCGGTTGTAGGAGTGGATATTCGCCATATTGGTCGGGACATAGATGCCGCCATACTTATGGGCAGCGCTCAGCGCGAACTTGTGGTCATCCTCGTTGATGGTGCCGCCGACGGCGCAGAGAGAGTTGTGGCAGTTTGTGAGCACGTAGGGCAGCGGGAACTCCGTCATGCCGGAGGCTCTCGCCGTCTGGATGATGCCGACGTAGGTGATGTCGTGGCTCGTCATGGAGTCGAACTTTAAGCGAAGCTGCTCCATGTCGTCGGACTGGTTGTGGGCCTTGATGATGTTATAGGCCATGGTGCCCTTTTTGGCTTCGGCTTTGTCGGCTTCTTTGCCGGTGAGGGCTTTGACTTTTTCGGATTCGCTTTCGGGGACGATCTCGGCGCCGTTTACGAGGTATACGCCGCCGTCATACAGCTTGACCATGTGAATCTCCTCCTAAAGAAAAAGTATGATAAAACATATTTACAGTCCGCAGAGTACAAGACCCAGAGCCGCAGACAGAAGAATGGTCCTGGGGACGCTCCACTTGAAGCGGAGCAGCATCAGCAGGGCTATGACGCCGATCACCACCGCCTGCCAGGAGAGAAAGCCGAAGAGAGGCCCGGCGTAGTTTGCCATGCTCTGCTGTATAATCACGGCGAAGATCATGCCGATGCAGGCAGGGCGGATGCCATAGAGCGCCTCGCCCATCAGGCGGCTTTGTTTGAATTTTTCCAGAAAAGTCGCCACCAGCATGGTCACCGTCAGCGTGGGGAACAAAACGCCCAGCGACGCGACGACCGCGCCCGCGATCCCCGCCGTGCGCGCCCCGGCGAAGGTGGCGCAGTTGAGTCCCAAGGGGCCCGGCGTCATCTCCGCGATGGCCACGATGTCAGCAACCTCGGCCGAGGTCATCCAGCCGTGGGAGAGCATCTGGTCGTTGATGAGCGGGATCATGGACATGCCGCCGAAGCTCGTAAAGCCGATGATCATGAAGGAGAAGAACAGCTCAAGATAGATCATGGCGATTCTGCACCTCCTGCCAGCATAGTCCGGCAATCGCTCCCAGCAGAACGATCAGCGCGTTATTCATCCGGGTGAACATACACAGCCCAAGGGCCGCCGCGGCGACCAAAAAGCAGAAGACATCTTTCAGACCGGATTTGAAGAGCTTCACCAGCGCGCTGATGATGATGGGCACCACCGCCGCGCGCACCCCGATCATGGCGCGGGACACATAGAGATTATCCCGCACGAGGTCATAGATATAGACCACGAGGAGCATGATCAGGACCGGTGGGATCGTGATGCCGAAAATCGCGGCCAGCGCTCCGGGGATCCCGGCGGCGTGATAGCCGAACAGGACGCTTGTGTTGCCGATCATAAGCCCCGGGGTGGAGCGTCCGACCGAGGTGTAGTCCAGAAGCTCCTCATCCGTGAGCCAATGGCGCTTTTCCACGTACTCCTTCTGCATCTGGGCCACAATGCTCCAGCCGCCGCCGAAGGTAAAACAGCCGAATTTCAGAAAGGTCTTGAAGATAGACAGAGACCTGCGGAGCTGATCGGCCGTCATGCCTGTACCTCAAAAGCGGGGAGGCACGGGACCTTTACGACCCACTTATCCACAAAGCCGTCCTCTTCCCCTGTTCTGCCGGCCACCATATGGGCTTCACCGGGGAAGATGGCGCAAAAGTATCCCTGCGGGAGGGAGACGGCCATGCCCTGGGGCGCGCCGTCGAGCTTGCGCCCGTCGCCGCCGTTGGGCAGCGCCTCGGCAGGGGTGAGCCGGGCCGTGGGGCAAAGGTGGATGATCTCCTCCCCCTCGCGGGCGATCATGAGATCAATGGTCTGATAATGTACCTCAAAGCGGCGCTTGTCATCCGGCTTGAGGGCATAGCGCTTTTCGCGCACTTCGCAGGGAGCGCTTTGCGGCGTCCCGGCCTGAAAAGCTGCCGCGATTGTCGAGGCCCCGGGGATCAGCGTCTCATACAGCGGCAGACGGGAAATGGTATCGAATATCATGCAGCTTTCCTTCTGAATGGATTATCGCTCGCGCGACAGGGTTTTGGCGCAAACCTACTCAGTCTGTAAACCGGAGCGCCTGCTCCAGATTACAATTGAAGATACGCACTTTTTTGAAGGGGTAGTTGTATGCCCCGGCCAGCGTGCAGTCCAGCAGCACCTCGCTCCCCTTCGGGACCGGGATGCATAAGCTCTGCAGCGTCGCCGGCACCGTGCCGACCGGAAGCTCCGCGTCTTTATCGGCGCGGGCCGGCGCACGGTAGCGCAGTGCCTCCTCCGCGGGCGGGAAGGCCAGCACGAAGCGGTCCCCTTCCCGCAGCCCGGCCGCATCGCCGCCGCGGGGCATGGAAAAGCTGAGCATGGGGTTGCGCTTGATGTTCAGCCAGGTGAACCACTCGGTAAGCAGCAGGACGCAGCCGCCCTGCGGCCCCTTCATGCACAGTACACAGGCGCTGCGAGGCGGGGCGTTGCCAAAGGCGTCGGTTACGGAAATGGGATTCATGTGTGCTCCTCAAGAAAAAAAGATGCGTCCCGGAAAGCCCGTGTGCACAGGCTTCCACGGGACGCTTGAAAACGATTAACCTGCGGAATTATTTTTTCTTCGCTTTTTTGAGCAAAGGCATATAGATGGGGCTGAGCAGCATGAGGATGCAGGCGGTCATGACGATGGCGGCGATGGGAGTGCCGAAGAGGCCGCCGAAGATCTTCTGCATGATGTCGCCGAAGTTCATGGGCTGCGTAACGATATGCGCGCCCTGGAAGGCCAGGGAGAAGTGCTGCTCGCACATGCCGCCGAGCACCAGGCCGAGCACGATGGCCGCGGAGTTGAGGTGCATGTACTTGACGATGATGCCGAAGATACCGGCAATAACCATGACCTTGACGCCCACAAAGTTGCCCTCGGAGTAGGAGCCGATGGTCGCAAGCAGGAGAATGATCGGTCCGAGGTAGTAGTACGGGATCGCGAGAATCTGGGCGAAGACCTTGGCAATGCCGATGGCGACGATGACCATGAGGATATTGGTGATGATCATGGTAATAAAGGTGGCGGACAGGTACTCCGGCTGGTTCGTGAGAAGCAGGGGGCCCATCTGCACGCCCTTGAGCGCCAGGGCGGAGGCCATGACAGCCGCCGCGTTGCCGCCGGGGATGCCGAGGCAGAGGAGCGGGACCATCGCGCCGCCGGTCGCGGCGTTGTTCGCGGACTCGGAAGCGGCGATGCCGTCAATGATGCCGGTGCCGAACTTCTCGGGGTACTTGGAGAGCTTGTTCTCCATGGTGTAGCACATAAAGGAGGCGATCGTTGCGCCGGCGCCGGGCAGGATGCCGACCACGGTGCCCACGATGGAGCAGCGCAGGAGGACCCACTTGATGCTCCAGAGCTCTTTCATGCTGGGCATCTTGGTGTTGACCTTGCCCTTGTTGCCCACGCCGTCCTCTGCGGAGAGACGCTTCTTGGCGTTGGTCTGTTTAAAGACCTCGGTCACGGCGAAGAGGCCGATCAGGACAGGGATCATCTCCATGCCGCTCAGCAGGTTCACCTGGCCGAAGGTCAGACGCGCGACACCCGCCATGGGGTCCTGGCCGATGCAGGCCAGCAGCAGACCCAGAAGGCCGGAGATGATGGTGGTGAGGATGTGGTCGGTGTCGAGCACAACCAGGATGCTCAGGCCGAGGAAGGTAATGGCGAAGAGGTCGCCCTGGCCGAAAGCCAGCGCCGCCTTGGCCAGCGGCTCGGAGAGCAGGAACATGACCAGTGCGGAGAACAGGCCACCGATGGCGGAGGCGATGAGCGCGACGCCCAGGGCCTTGCCGGCCTCGCCGCGCTGGGCCATGGGATAGCCGTCAAAGGTCGTCGGGGCCGAGGAGGGCACGCCGGGGATCTTGAACAGGATCGCCGTGATGGAGCCGCCCGTGATGGACGAGCAGTAGATCGCGACGAGGAAGACAATGGCGGGCACAGGGCCCATGGTGTAGGTAAAGGTCAGGCCCAGGGCCACGGCCATGGTGGCCGAAACGCCGGGCAGGGCGCCGAAGATGGTGCCCAGGATGATGGCCACGACGACCATCAGGAACATGGTGCCGCCGCCCCAGACTGCGCTAAGGCCGGAAGCAAACATTTGACCCAAACTCATGTTTCAATTCCTCCTTAGAACAGATTTTCCAGGAACAGGGCAAAGTTCCGCAGGAAGGGAACCGTGCCGCGGGGCAGCGTCACGTTCAGCAGGCCGCTGAAGAGGATGTGCATCAGAAGCGCCACGCCGACGGAGATCAGCGCGATGCGCCAGATCTTCTTTTCGCCGAGCAGGATGCCGTAGGCAAACATGGTCAGCGCCGCGGTAACGACAAAGCCCAGGGGCTCCAGAATAAAGGCAGCAGCGATCAGGATCAGCATGCCGAGGAACATCTTGGATTTGAAGAATTCCTTGCTGTTTTTCACAAATGCGGAGAAGCCGAACTCGGGGTTACCCTTGTTCTTCTTGATGATTTTGTAGATATTGATGACGATGCAGATCATCAGAAGAATAATGATGGCCTTGGGCCAGGCGCTGGGGTGCAGGACATTGGGGTTTTTCAGATAGCTCTTGGGGATCTTGGCCTCGATGACGTGTGTAAAGTAGGTAAAGCCCAGAAACACGAACAGGAGGGCGTTGCAGATCAGTTCAAACAAAGGGCGTCAGCTCCTTATAATGAATTCAATTGCGAACACGGTTCGCAATTGAGGACTCGCATTTATCACACGCGTCGGACCGTTGCGCGCCGCGTTTGGTCGATGCGAGGCCTCGCTATGCTCGGCTCAGGGATTTTTTGAGGAAGCAATGCTCCCTCAAAAACGATTTGTAATGATCAGCGCTTCATACGATAAGCTGCGGAAAACGGGGAAGAAGGTCCTCTTCCCCGTTTGGGTCTGCCGGGTTATTCGATTAGAGCGGCAGGATCAGGCGAGATCGTCGTAATCCTTCTCCAGGGTCTCCTGCTCGAACATATAGTCGCGCAGATCCTTGTACTCGCTCAGGCAGAAGGTCTGGGTATCCTCACCGGGAGCGGGAACCTCACGCTGGTCGTAGGCGGCGTTCTTGAGGAACTCGGTCCAGGTGGCGTCGCTGCGGCACTTCTCGACGGCGGCAACGATCGCGTCAATGGCGCCCTGGGGGGTGCCCTTCTTGGCGAAAATGGCGCGCCAGGGACCGGCGTAGGAGTCGATGCCCAGCTCAGCAGTGCACTCGCAGTCGGGCATGATGTCGATGCGGTGCTCGCAGAAGATCAGCAGGGGGATGATGTCGCCGGACTCGATGAGGCCGCTCATGTCGTCGTAGCCGCCGACAGCAAGGTCGACATGGCCGCCGGCCATATCGCTGTTGACCTCGGAGCCGCCCTGATAGCTCTTCATGTTCAGAGCCAGGCCCTCGGTGGCGATCTCAAAGCACATGCCGTCAACGCCGGTGGCGGTCAGCATGGCGACGGAGACTTCATAGGGGTGGGCAGCGGCGTACTCCTTCAGGTCGGAGAAGGTCTTGATGCCGTACTTGTCCATCTGCTTCTTGGAGCCGGCCAGCATGTTGATGGAGTGGACCAGGATGTCCTCGCACTCGAACTCATCCTTGAAGTTGAAGTCCATGTTGTCCATCATGTCCTGGATGTACAGGGACTGGGTACCGAGCAGGAAGGTGTAGCCGTCGGCAGGCTGCTTGTAGGCGTAGGTGGCGCCGGTGACGCCGGAGCCGCCGGTCTCGTTGCGGACTTCAACGGGAACGCCCAGCTCCTGCTGAAGCAGGGTGGCCATGGGACGGATGGTGCTGTCGGCGCCGCCGCCGAGACCCCAGGGGCAAACGATCTCGATCTTGCGCTCAAACTTCCAGTCGTCGGCAAAGGACGCGGCGGAAGTCATCACGAAGACGCTTGCCATCATCATGACGACAAGAACCAGGGCAATGATTTTCTTCATGGGTATGCTCCTCCAATAAAAATATTTTCTCAAGCAGCCGGCCTCCCGGGGAGCGTCCGCATATGACCGCCGAAGCGCAGCCTGACTTCGTACAGAGAGGGCAGTGTTCATTCTTTCCTGCTAAAGCAGGAAAGAAGACAGGGCGCCCTGTCTTGGCGAAAAACAGTTATCGGCGCTTTCAACATGTCCCATGTGACATGCCGGCAGCTACAAGAGCAAAATAAATAAAAATGGGGCCAACCTTTTGTGCAGTTTTTATAAAAACCGTACAAATTCATTGTTTATTTACATATTACCTTATCCGGGTCAGAAGCACAAATACATTTATTTATATACTTTACATAAGCAAACGCTTATGCTAAGATAGTAAGAGTAAATGTCACTCTTTTGGAAGCATAAAACGGGGGTTACCTGCTATGATCAATCTGAAATACGCGCCCGCGATCCTGGCCATTGTGCAGGAGGGCTCCATCACCGCGGCAAGCAAGAAGCTCTTCGTCTCTCAGCCCGCGCTGAGCCAGACCATCCGCCAGGTGGAGGAGGAATTGGGCGCGCCCATCTTCACCCGGGACCGGCGGCACATTGAGCTCACCTACGTCGGGAGACTCTACATTGAATCCGTACGCCAAATCCAGATGATCGACCAGAATCTGCACGCCCGCATCAGCGACTCCAAGGACGAGGTGCTCGGCACCTTTCGCCTCGGGATCTCGGTGCAGCGCGGTCTACAGCTCCTGCCGCTGGTCATCCCGGATTTTATTGCCATGTATCCCCTGGTCAAGATCCAGCTTTGGGAGGAGGGCAGCGGCATGCTGGAGCGCCGCGTGCTGGAGGGTCAGTGCGATCTCGGCCTTGTGACGACAGCCAGCAAGCGCGATCAGCTCACCTACTCCCTGATCGAGAACGAGCAGCTCATGCTGGTTGCCGCAAAGACCACCGCCCTCGCCTCCCGCTTCGCGGACGGGACGCCGATCGATATCGGGGAGGCGCAGAATGAGAGCTTTGTCAGCATGTCCGAGGGGCACAGCGTCCGTGCCATCCAGAATGAGCTGTTTGAAAAATACGGGCTCTCCCCCAAGATTCTGCTTGAGACCCACAACATGGAGGCGGCAAAGCGCATCGCCGCGCGGGCGAACGCCGTCTTCCTCGTGCCGAGCGCCTATGTCTCCGACAGCATCGAGGACCGGGACAGGATGCATATCTACCCGATCCTCAACAAGGAGTTTGCGCACCACTTCTATGTCTGCTGCCGGAAGGGCAAGCATCTTCCCTGCTATGAGCTGGATTTTGTCCGGCTCGTGTGCAGGGCGCTCGGCACAGCCTTCCCGCTGGAAGCGGTCTCCGAAGATGTCTGAAGAAGGTTTCGCCGGAGAGGGCCCGGGGATCCTGGAACAGGGCGTGTAAACGATTGCAGTATGAGAACATTGTACCGGCGGTATTTGTGGACCGCCGGTACCCCTTCATCGCCCGTGTCCGGCTTGAGGGGCGGTTTGAAGCCGTGCGGCGCGTCGCACTCCATCCCGCGTTCACGGGTCTCCCCTTCATTCTCGAGACTCCAAATGACGACGCAGGGTATATCGAGGAACTTCGAACGGTGCGGAGCCGGTTTTGACGGGGACGAGCGTTTTCATTTTTCTCTGGCGTTTTTCCACTTTTCGCGGTATGATCGTAAAAGTCTTATTGCTCCCCCAATATACTCTTGAATATTGGGGAGCAATTTCGCCATGTTTCGCGGTTGCCCGTCAAGGGGCGAGCGAAACGGCAATTGAATCGTTATTGATGTGCCGGAGAAATCCTGCGTCCTGATTCAAGATTGAATTGGCACATCAATACTATAAAGGAGCCGCTTCTATGGTCTCAATTCTGCTCGGAATCATCTATCTCGCCTTCATCAGTCTCGGCCTGCCGGACTCCATTCTCGGGGCAGCCTGGCCTGTGATCCACCAGGAGATCGGCGTTCCCCTCTCCTGGTCGGGAACGGTATTTATGATCATCGCCGTCGGCACCATCGTGTCGAGCCTGCTCAGCGACCGGCTGACACGCTGGCTTGGGGCGGGCAGGGTGACGGCGATCAGCGTCGGCATGACCTGTGCGGCGCTCTTCGGCTTCTCCTTCAGCCGCTCCTTCGGGATGCTGTGCCTCTGGGCCGTCCCCTACGGTCTCGGCGCAGGCGGCGTGGATGCGGCGCTCAACAACTACGTGGCCCTCCACTATGCGAGCCGCCACATGAGCTGGCTCCACTGCATGTGGGGCGTCGGGGCGAGTCTCGGCCCGTACATCATGGGCATGGCGCTCACCGGCGGGCACGGCTGGACTATGGGCTACCGCAGCATCGGCTTCATCCAGGTGGCGCTGACCGCGGCGCTGGTACTGAGTCTTCCGCTCTGGAAATCCGGCAGCGGTACGGACGGCAGCGGCCGCGGGCGGGCTCTGTCCCTGCGGGAGGTCGTCGTTCTCCCCGGTGCGAAGGCCGTCATGCTGTGCTTCTTCTGCTACTGCGCACTGGAGCAGACCGTGGGGCTCTGGGCCAGCAGCTACCTTGTGACGGTGCGGGGCGTCGATCCGGTGACCGCCGCAAGATACGGGAGTCTGTTTTTTCTCGGCGTCACGGCGGGCCGGGCTTTGAGCGGCTTTCTCACGCTGAAGCTGGACGATATGCGGATGGTCCGGCTGGGTCTCGCGGTCCTCGCGGCAGGGCTTGCGCTCGTGGGGCTCCCCTTCGGCGACAGCGCCGCCCTCGCAGGGCTCATCATCATCGGGCTCGGCTGTGCGCCGGTCTACCCCAGTCTGATCCACGCCGCTCCCGCCCACTTCGGTGCGGAGCGCTCCCAGGCCGTCATCGGGGTTCAGATGGCGAGCGCCTATGTGGGCACCTCTCTGATGCCGCCTCTCTTCGGCTGGCTCTCCGCCCGCCTGACGCTCCGGCTCTTCCCGGCGTATCTGCTCGTCTTTCTTGTTGTGATGGTCCTGTCCCATGATAAGCTCTGCCGCAGCAGCGCCGTATGACCGAAGGAAGGCAATGCACTATCGCACATGCCAAGGTCCCGTAATTTGTGAAGGCAAAAACAAACGGGAGGCAAATCCGCGGGTCTCTGCGGATTTGCCTCCCGTAATGCATATTGAGCTCTTATCGGTTGCCGTACATTCTCTCGTAGTAATTCTGGTATTCGCCGGAGATGATCTCCTCCCACCAGGGCTTGTTGTCCAGGTACCAGCGAATGGTCTTCTTGATGCCGTCCTCAAACTTTGTCTCCGGCAGCCAGCCCAGCTCACTGTGGATCTTGGTCGGATCGATGGCATAACGCATGTCATGGCCCTTGCGGTCCGTCACATGGGTAATAAGGCTCTCGGGCTTATGGAGCTCGTGGCAGATGAGCTTGACGATGTCGATGTTCGCCATCTCATTGTGGCCGCCCACATTGTAGACCTCCCCGATGCGCCCCTTGTGCAGGATCAGGTCGATGGCCTTGCAGTGGTCCTCCACATACAGCCAGTCGCGCACATTCTTCCCCTCTCCGTAGACGGGCAGGGGCTTGTCATTGAGGCAGTTTGCGATCATGAGGGGGATGAGCTTCTCGGGAAAATGGTAGGGCCCGTAGTTGTTCGAGCAGCGGCTGATCGTCACGGGCAGGCCGTAGGTGCGCAGATAGGCCAACACCAGCAGATCCGCCCCGGCCTTGGAGCTGGAATACGGGGAGCTCGTGTGGATGGGCGTCTCCTCGGTAAAGAACAGGTCGGGCCGGTCCAGCGGCAGATCGCCGTAGACCTCATCGGTCGAGACCTGGTGATAGCGCACATTGCCGAAAGCGCGGCAGGCATCCATGAGCACGGAGGTGCCGATGATGTTGGTCTGCAGGAAGATGGACGGGTTTTCGATGCTGCGGTCCACATGGCTCTCCGCGGCAAAGTTCACCACGGCGTCGGGCTTCTCCTCCTCAAAGAGCTGATACACACCCTCCCTGTCGCAGATATCCAGCTTCACGAAGCGGAAGTTGGGCTTATCCATAATGTCCTTCAGTGTGGACAGATTTCCCGCATAAGTCAGCTTGTCCAGGCAGATGATCCGGTCCTCCGGATGCTCCGCCAGCATATGGAAAATAAAGTTGGAGCCGATAAATCCGGCGCCGCCGGTCACGATAATGGTCATATTCTCTTACCTCACAAACTTTTTCTTTTACGTATTCAACGGCGAAGCGCATCACTCTTTCGCGCCAATCCGCTTTTGCTTACTTTATTGTACATAAAACGCCAGATAACGGTACACAGCAGTGTCAGCACAAAGGCAGCGGCGCCGACCAGGATCTTGTTTTTAAGCACCGCCTCCGTTGCCTTGATGCAGATTTGGTGGATCAGGAAGGCTTCCCCGCTGATATCCCCGATCCATACAAGAAGCCTGCTTTTGGACAGGGTCTTTGAAAGCAAGCCGCTGCTGAGGGCAAAGATGTAGATGAGCGCACAGCTTGTCGGGAGCCAGAACAGGGTCAGGATCCAGTTTGTCGCATGGTCGTTTCGGGAGTAGGTATAGACCTGAGCCGCCAACATGACGATGACAAGAACTTCAGCTGCAGTGCAGGAAACGCCGCTGTGCTTCTTCCCTGATGCAAGAAATGCATATCCTAAAGCCAGCCCTGTGATAAAATCTCCTGCACGGTAGCACGGGAAAATGTATACAGCCCATTTCAGAAATGCCCTGCTCCACCCGAAATACTTCTGTCCGATACCGAGCGCAATTGCCGCAAAGACCATGCAGCCTATACCGACAGCCGCCAGCAGGGCAATCGTCCGGGGCCGCTTCTTCTGAACAAGGGGAAAAACTCTCGGAAACACGAAGTACGAAAACAGTGCCGTCGACAGATACCAGGACACGGCATTGAACGAGAAATAACCGTTTCTCAGGGGGATCCAGCTCTGCAGCAGAAAAGCGTTGGCTGTGAAATATGCAAGGTTTTCAGCGAGTTCGCCTGGGGACGCCCTGCGCTTCAGGAGTCCGGCAAAGAGCACGGCGGCCACGAAAAAAAGCGTGATCAGATGCAGGGGATACAGTTTCTTCACTTTTCCATACGCGAAACGCAGATTGTTCTTCAGCGAAGGCGTCGGGATTCTCTCCGGCCTGTCCAGGTAGGCCAGCGTCATACAAAAGCCAGACAGAACGAGGAACAGAGATACCCCGGCCGGGCCTGTGCCGAGAAGTTCCACATGAGAAAGAAAAATCATGATAAACGCTGCAGCACGGATGATCTGAAGGGATATGATTCTTTGTTTCATCACAATACGATTTTACCCTCAAGGACTGCCCGGAGATGCTCTCCATAAGGGCTCTTGCCGTACTTTTCCGCGCTCTCCCGCAGCTTTTCATCGTCGATCCAGCCGAAGCGGTACGCGATCTCCTCCGGAGCCGAGATGGTCATGCCCTGGTATTCCTCGATCATGCACACGAAATTCGTCGCCCTGCGCAGGGAGTAGAAGGTCCCGGCATCCAGCCAAGTGAAGCCGCGCCCCAGAAGCTGGGCGTGGAGTCTGTCCTCCTTGAGGTACATCTCATTGAGCGTCGTGATCTCCAGCTCCCCGCGCGCCGACGGCTTTACCTGCTCCGCCATGTCGCTGACGCCGGACGGATAGAAATACAGGCCCACGATCGCATAATTGCTCTTGGGCTCTTTGGGCTTCTCCTCAACGCCGAGGACCTTGACGCTCTCCGCGTTTTCCCGCTTGGGGCTTGTCCGCTTGAATTCCATCACACCGAAGCGCTCCGGGTCCTCCACATAGTAACCGAAAATGGTGGCCTCTCCTTTTTTCGCCGCTTCGGAGGCCCGCGCGAGCTTATAGCCGAGACCGTTTCCGTAGAAAATATTGTCGCCAAGGATCATGGCGCAGGGTTCGTCTCCGATGAAGTCCTTTCCGATCAGGAACGCCTGGGCAAGCCCCTCCGGCTTTTCCTGGACGGCATAGGAGAGGTTGATGCCGAAGGCGCTCCCGTCCCCGAGAAGCTGCCTGATCCGCGGCGTATCCTCCGGTGTGGAGATGACCAGGATATCCCGGATCTGTGCGAGCATCAGCGTCGACAGCGGATAATAGATCATGGGTTTATTGTATACCGGCAGAAGCTGCTTGGAGGTAACCATGGTGAGGGGATACAGCCTTGTGCCGCTTCCTCCGGCGAGGATGATGCCTTTCATATGTTCAGCTCCTTCTCAAGGGTCGTGAGCGACGTCCTGTTGTCTGGAATAATAAAGCGAGAAGCTGACGTCGTGCACAGCGTTCAGCGTGATCTGATTTCCAATCCATTCCCGGCTGCACATGAAACGAAGATACCGCGTTTCATTCTGCAGGACATACCCGTCTGACAGCTCCGAAAAGCCGATCAGATCAAAGTCCTTATCGTACTCTGCGGCAAAGAAGAGAGTCAGGTCGTCTTTGGCGGGGCCGGTGTATATCAGCAATCCTCCGCCGGCTGCAGGGCAATAGTCTACGGTGCTCGCACAGAAGCGGGAGAGGGTCAGCCCATCCGTATTTGAATCAATTGCCGTGTTGAGCTGGAAGCGCGGCTGATACTCGATGGAATCCGGCAGGATCCTGTATTGTGCGGAGATCTCTTCACGATCATAGGGGACGCTGGCATACCTCGGTCTCGCAAAGAGGCGCAGATGTGTTTCCAGCTCCTCCTGCGTAACCTTGAGGACCGTCGTCCTGACGACGGTGTTTTCGTTGTTGAAGAGAGTGATGCTGCTTGGAGAACCTCCGCCCTGGGCGATGATGATGCAGTTTTCCTCGGGAATCGTCCCGAGCACAAGGGCGACGTGCCCAATGCCATAGTACCGTTCCCCCGAGGTGCCCAGTTCGTAAGGTGAGTAAGAGAAAAACAGGATATCCCCAAACCGCAGCTTCTCAACTGCAGTATACGGATCGTCTCCTTTCAGAGAAAAGAGCTGTTTCTGCTCAGCAAAATACTGAGCCATCCGGATGGTTACCAATCGGTTCCAGCCGACTTTGTACAGCTCCTCTACCAGCATATTGGGGTACGGTCCCGGGATGTTTCGTGAATCTGTTCCCAGCACATAGCGGGAGTGATCATAATCGATCCCGTGCAGCACTGCGCTGACAAACGCCGAGCAGTCAATGCCCCATGTGCATACATCGGAATAGAGCGTGTTCGACTGCCCGTAGGACAGATTCGTGCGGCCGCAATAGCTCTCTACAACCCGCATGATTTCCCTATAGGGCGCATTCGGCTCCTGCAGGACTCCCTGACCGGGGATCGGATAAAGGTGAGAGCCGTCTGCACGGGGATATCCAAAGCGTGTGGCGTCCATCTTCTCAAAAATGCAGACGCCCCGGTCTCCGTATATAGAGTCATTGCAGAGGACCATTACATAGTCCTTCGTTGTATCCTTGAGCTCCTCAGTGGTCCTCACGACCTCAAAGTCGGATTCCCATGCAAGCGTTTCGACCGGCAGAGATTCCGCGGTATCCCCTTCCGCCGCGGCAGAGGAGCCTCCGTCAAAGAGGCCGCAGAACGGAAAGGCTGCAGACAAAGCGAGGATGAACACCAAGGCCATACAGATTCTTTTTTTATTCGTTTTCAATTGCTTCCCCCTTCGCCGCACTTTTGCCTTTAAGCAATCCGTTTATCCTCCGATCTGCCGCTGCTTTTGAGGTCCCGCCTCAAGGCATGCCGCACAGGGAGTTTTGCTTTCCGTCTGTGAAGACGGTTTTCGATCCGGGCCGTACGTCTTCCGTCCGGAGACAGGAATCACTGTTCTCTACTTATGCGCTCAAAAAAGTGAGTGTGTTTTTCAGATATCCGCTTTTCATAGTTGTCCCACCCGCGGAAAAAAGGCTTCTCGACGAACCGGATGCGCAGCCGATCAATGACTGTGCACACCGAGAAGATACAGAGAACGGCAAACAACGCATAGACGGGCATGTAATCTGCGCCATAGTGACCGGTGCAGTCGATCGCATTCCACAGCCAGCGGCGCGTAAAAGCATTTGCATGGATCAGAAGCACGCCGAATGTGGATGCGGCAACGGCGTTAATAAACCGGCTGTAAGGTATTTTCAGATTTTTGAAAAACAGAAACGCGCAAACGCCTGTCACAACGGCAAGGAAGGTATTGGAATCTTCAACCAAGGCATAGGCCAATCGTCTGCCGGTCTTTCCGCTGAGGTATGCCAGGCAAACGATTGACAGGACATCTGCGGTGACCGCAGCCAGTGTCAGAAGGCCCCACAGTTTTCCCTTCTCATAGATTTTCTTTGGGTAAAGACGGATATAGGCCGCAATGAGAAAGATGACGCCGAACCAGGAGACATAGTTCATCGTAACGGAAAACTTCGGGACAGTGCCCAAAAACACATAGGTAAAGCCGCACCAGAGCAAAAGGAGGACATGCTGTCTCTCGCTCATATTCCGGATCAGGATATTCAGGAAGGGGATCAGCAGGAAAAACACCAGATAGGCAGGGGTAAATCCGTTTCCGATGCTCCTCACGGGGATCAGAATCTCCGCGCACGCCTTCAGGGAAAAGCGCTCGACCCCGGTGAGGAGGAATACAGCCCCGATCACGATATGGTAAAACATCACTTCGCAGAACAGTTTTGCAAATTTCTTGGCGGTGATGCGGGAGGCGCACATATAATACCCGGTGATCATCAGAAAGCAGTTGATCCCCGTTTTTCCCCAGGCGCCGAAAACGAGCAGAAAGAGCGAGCGCCATGACATCGGATCGGTATAGATCGGCCCGTCAGCCGCGGTCAGTCCTGAGTTGACCACATAGTGATGCGCCACGATCAGGAGCATCGTGAGGATGCGAAAGAGCTCAATATTTGAGTCTCTCTGCTTCTGTGCCGGAAGTGTCCCCCCCCCGCGGCCGTCTGTATTCAAGCTGCGGACAGGCTTTTTTTCTTGCATACCGGCTCACTTCCCGCAGGCGAGGACGATTTCACAGATGCGATCCACGTCTTCCGGCGCAAGGTCCGCGTACATGGGCAGCGTCAGCACGCGGTCGGCCAGGAACGCGGCCACCGGCGTTTTCTCCGTTCCGGCTGTGGGAAGGTCCCGATAGCATTCAAAGCTGTTGGTGAGCGGGTAGAAATACTTCCGCGCCGTGATGCCCTGCTCTCCCAGTGCGTCGAACACCTGATCCCTGGTCGCGGCATAACCGTCAAAGACCACGGGGAAGTAGGCATAGTTGGGCTCGACGTCCTTCTGCGGTTTGCAGAGGCGGATGCCGGGGACGTGGTCCAGGTGCTGCCAGTAGCGCTCCATAACGGCTTTGCGCTTGGCGATCTCCCTGTCCAGGTGGCGGAGATTGCAGATCCCCATGGCCGCCTGGAATTCGTTCATTTTCGCGTTGCCGCCGACAAAGACGCAGCGCTCCGGGCCGCGGATGCCGAAGTTCTTCATATCGTTGAGCGTCCCGACTAGCGTGTCGTTCGGGAAGCAGACCGCACCGCCTTCGATGGTGTTGAAGACCTTGGTGGCATGGAAGCTGAACATGGAGGCGTCCCCGAAGTTTGCGGAGGACACGCCCTTGTACTTCACGGCGAAAGCATGGGCCGCGTCGTAAATGACCTTCAGGCCGTGTTTCTTTGCAATCTCCGCGATCCGTTCCACATCACACATATTGCCGTATACATGCACCGGCACAATGGCGACGGTTTTGTCCGTGATGAGTTCTTCGATCTTTCCGGCGTCGATGGTATACGTTTCCGGATCCACGTCGCAGAAGACCGGGGTCAGGCCGTTGCGGACGATGGCATGCGTGGTGGACACAAAGGTGAAGGGCGTGGTGATCACCTCGGCGCCTTTGGGAAACTGCATAGCCGCAATGACATTTTCCAGAGCAAGGTGTCCGTTGGTATACAGCACCACATGCTGGCAGCCCAGATAGTCCTCCAGCTCCTGCTGCAGGCGAACATGTTCTTCGCCCATATTGGTCAGCCAGTGGCTGTCCCAGAGTTTTTTGATCTCCTCGCAGTATTCCTCATAGTCCGGCATTGAGGAGCGCGTAACAAGTATCTTCTCCAATTGTTGCATCTCCGTTCTCTTTACAGCGGGATATTTCCGTGCATTGTTTTTGTTTGACACCCTGTGTCGTGATAGCTGTTCAGTACTGCCGCGAGTCTCGCCCGCGTCTGCTGCGGCTCTATGATTTCATCCACATAGCCCATGTGGACCGCAATGTCGGGATTCAAAAACTGTGTCTCATACTCCTCAAGGCGGGTGCGTTTCTCCTCGTCGCTCGACTTTCGGAACAGGACGTCAACCGCGGACTCGGCGCCCATGACGGCCATCTCCGCATCAGGCCAGGCATACACCACATCCGCGCCCAGTTCCTTGCTGCACATGGCGAGATACGCGCCGCCGTAGCCCTTGCGTATGATCACCGTCAGCTTCGGAACCGTCGCCTCGCTGTAGGCAAAGAGCATTTTTGCGCCGTGCCGGATGATCCCCCTGTGCTCCTGTGCAGAGCCGGGCAAGAAGCCGGGAACGTCGACAAAGGTGATGATCGGGATATTGAAAGAATCACAGATCCGGATAAAGCGCGCCGCCTTGTCCGCCGCGTCGATATCAATGCAGCCGGCAAGCATCAGGGACTGGTTTGCGACTACGCCGACAGGGCGCCCCTCCAGCTTGGCAAACATGGTGACCATATTCGTGGCGAATTCCGGCTTGATCTCATAAACGGAATCCTCGTCAAAGAGGCGGAAGAGAATCTTCCTGACGTCAAAGGCACGCCGTTTGGAATCCGGAAAATCCTCCTGAACGGCAGCCAGCGACTTTTTGTTGAAGACATATTTCTGGCTGACTGCCGGTTTGCACAGGCAGTTGTCCGGGAGATACTCCAGCAGCGTCTTGATGCTTTCTATGCACTCGTAATCATTTTGGACGACCACGTCCGCAATGCCGCTCTTTCGCGCGTGTATGCCTGCGCCGCCCAGCTCTTCCATGGTGATGTTTTCGCCGATCGCCTCTTTCACCACCTTGGGGCCCGTGATGAACATGGTGCCGGTCTTATCCACCATGATGATAAAATCCGTCAGCGCCGGGGAATAGGACGCGCCGCCGGCACAGCTGCCCATGATGGCGGAAATCTGCGGGATTTTCCCGGACGCCTGCACGTTGTTGAAAAATATATGCCCGTGGCCCGAAAGGCTTTGGATCCCCTCCTGAATGCGGGCCCCGCTGGAGTCTATGAGGCCGATGATCGGCACCTGCATTTTGAGCGCTTTCTTCTGAATGTCGGAGATCTTCTGCGCGTTCATCTCGCTGATGGAGCCGCCGAGCACGGTGAAGTCCTGGGCATACACGCACACCGTGCGCCCGTTGACTTTGCCGAAGCCCGTGATCACGCCGTCGCCCTCGGTCCGTTTTGCCTCCATGCCGAAGTAGCCGCAGCGATGCTCCACAAGCATATTGGTCTCAACAAAGGTCCCGGAATCAATCAGAAGATTGATCCGTTCCCAGGCGGAGAGCTTTCCGCTTTTTTTCTGCTTTTCGGCACGGTAGAGGCCATGCGCCGCGTCTACCCTGTCAATCAGTTCTCTCTGGCTGTTCGCGTCCCTCATTCTTTTTCTCCATTTGCGCTATCAGTTTTTTCAGCCGCTCGATGTGCGGTCTCTCATACCAGCGGCCGTCAATCTCGACAAGGCCGTCCTTGCTGTCCTCAAAGCGGCATACGATCCTCTTCATCTCGTTGAGATCCAGATTCGACTCTTCCCAGGCCCGGATCGCTTCCGCCTGGGCCGGGTGTATGAGCAGCTTGCTGTGAAAGCCCATGGCTGCCGCTGCCCGGAACCTGCGAAGAAACTGCTCCCTGTCTCTGTATTCCATGCTGATGGTATCGAGGCAATATTTTTGATAATACCTCGCGAGCAGGACAACGCGCCCTCTGGCATACTGCATGGCGAGGTCGTTGGTCTCCACGCCGAGCTCCCTGCAATAGTCTTCTCCGCCGAAAGCGATCCCGTACAGGCATGGCAGAGACGCGATCCGCTCGAGATTCACGATCCCCGCAAGACTCTCCACGAGGGCGATGAGCTTTCTGTCTCCGGCCCGGAGTGCCAGTTCCTCAATCGCCTCGGCCTGCTCCGTCTTCGGCAGCATCAGCCCGTCGAAACGGCACGACCGCAGCGCCTGCAGATCCATTTCTCCCTCGGCCCCGGCGTTGATGCGGACGAAAATCTCCGCGCCATATTCCCGCTCCAACGCCCGGCAAAGTCTCTCCCTTGCCGCCTGCTTGTCCCCATCCCGGACCGAATCCTCCAGGTCGAAAACCAGTACGTCCGCAAGGCCGTCCAGTCTGCCGGAGAGGAAGCGCTCCGCAGCCGGGACAAAGAGCCAGGTCTTATAAATCATTTCTACTGTTCTTTTCGATCAGCTCCGCCAGCGCGACGACCTTCTCGGCGCGCTTTCTCATCGGGGGTCCGATCATCTTTCCGTCCAGCACCGCAATGCTGCCGCCCGCTTTTGCCGTTTCCGCCACAGCCGCGACGACCCTGCGCGCATGGTCGATCTCCTCCGGGGAGGGGCTGAACACCTCGTTGGCCCAGGGGATCTGCCTGGGGTTTACAAGCAGGTCGCCGGCAAAGCCCATATCGGCAGAAATCTTCTCCTCCCTGCGGAAGCCCTCTTCGTTTTTCAAATCGAGATAGGGCGTATCGATCGGCAGTATGCCGTTTTTTCTCGCGACCTGGACGATCAGCGCCCGCGGTACGTCAAAGGCTGTGGGCGGGTTTGCATGAACGCCCCACACGCTGTCCAGGTAGTCCTCTCCGCCGAAGGTCAGCGCAATGATGCGCGGCGAGGCCTGGGCGATGGCGTCCAGATTTACGACCGCACCGGCTGTCTCAATAAGCGGAGTAAACTTGACGCTGCCTGCCTCAAGGCCGTACTCCGCTTCCTTTTCTGAAACGAGACGGTCAAATTCGCGCATCTCCTCCACGCTGCTCACCTTAGGGGGCATGAGCCCCAGAAGGCCGGGAAACTGCAGCAGCTCCAGATCCTTTTTCAGGGAATCCGTCCCCAGCTCGTTGATGCGGATCAAAAGCTGCCTGCCCGCAAAGAGGCCGCTGTTCAGATACTGGCGGATAAACGCACGCCCCTCCTCTTCTTTTTCAAGGGGGCAGGAGTCTTCCAGGTCGAAAATGATGGCGTCCGCGTCGGATTCCGCCGCCTTCACAATGAATTTCTCATTGTAGGACGGCACGTACAGCATGCTTCTGAAAAGATAGCTCATGTTTCTTCTCCTCTTTTCTTGACGAGCACATGCCGCCGGAAACGGATCACATCCACGCCGTTCTGGTTATATCCGGTCGTCTCCACATAGACGATGCCGCGGTCGGGCTTGCTGCGCGATTCCCGCTTGTCCAGGATCTCGGTCCTCGCGTACAGCGTATCGCCGACGAAGGTGGGTGCGAGATGCTCGATCTTCTCATAGTCCAGATTGGCAATGGCCTTTCCGCTGATATCCGGGACCGTAAATCCGACGACCAGGCTGAACACCAGCGTCCCCACGACCAGGAGCTGTCCGTGCTGCTGGCCGGAGGCATAGTCCAGGTTTGTATGTACCGGATGATAGTTCATCGTCATCAGGCAGAACAGGTTGTTGTCACTTTCAAAAACGGTCTTGGAGAGACTGTGGCGTACGGTTTCCCCCACCGTAAAATCTTCATAATAATTGCCGATATTTGCTGACTGCATGTTTCACTTTCCTTCCCGTCGATTGAAGCTGTATACGAGCTTGTTCTCGATTTCCTCTTCGCTGTACTGTTTGATCTGCATATCGGACGAGGTTTTGTAAAGAGAATAATCCGGGACGTTCCTTTTTACCGCCGTACACGCGCCCAAAATGCATTTGTTTCCGATCGTCGTATTGTCAAAGACAACGCAGCTCATGCCGATAAAGCACTGTTCCCCGACGCGGCTTTCTCCCCCAAGGGAGCTTCTCGCCCCGAAGAAGCAGTGGTCCCCGACGACGCTGTCCGCGCCGATCAGCGTGAATGCCATGATTGCGACATCGTTTCCGATTACCGTATCGTTCTGAATAACCACGTTGTCATGGACCCAGACATTGGTCCCCCTGATCGTGCCGCGCACCGTTGCGCTCGGCGAGATCAGATTCGCAAGCTGCCACCCCTCGCCGGTAAGTGCCTCATAGAGTCTGCGGCGGTCTGCGTTCAGGTGATTCCACAGAAGGGCGATGAACAGCTTTACCTGGGTCTTGTCAAAATGCCGGTCCAGGGTCTCCAGGGAATATACCGGCAGTCCCTTAAAGGTATCAACCGTCTTATACTGTTCGTTGACGGCAAATCCCACGATCTCGTACAAGCCATAGGATTTGACGAACTCATATACATGCCGGGCATTCGTACTCAGCCCGACGATCACCAGTTTTTCCATAATTACTCCCCCGATCGTTTTCGTATTTCATAATCGTCTCTATGTCAATATCCCGGAAAAGACATATACATGCCCGTCTTCCAAAGGACAACGGTTTCGTTTTCAAATGCAGTGCCGGAATCGGAACGCTCGCGTCCCGAAATGAAAAGAGCAAAGTGCGCAGACAGAGAAAGGGCGTGCGGCAGGCGCTGCCCATCCGTGGTCCCGGCAGATGATACATCTTCATGTCCTCTGCCTGTTCATGCTGAGGCCTTCATCCGCCCCGTTGGAACGCCTACAGTCGGCCGAGTAAAGGGTTTGAATCTCTCCGGCCGTTCGATTTTATTCAAATCGCGTGATTATAAAGGGATGACCGGCATCCTGTCCATACTGTTTTCGGCCATCATACATGCAAATTCTGACCGTACGGCGCGATACCGCGCCGCCGTCCCTGAGCCGCCGACTCACAGTCAAGAGCAGCTATTACGCGGAAAGGGCGCCGCTCAGCGCGTCGCCCCTCTGTGAGGAAAACCACAGAAGATATCCGCTCCGGACAGGTGCGGTCGGAAAAAGAATGTGCAGGCAAAACGGAATTGTTTATTCTGTATTGAAAGTGTTTTGCCCTTCTTTTGGAAGGGCAAAACACCCATTTCAGCTAAACACTATACGATTTGGCCGCTTGTCTTTTTCCGTTTGAGCAGAGGATGCTCAGTCGTGCGTCGTCATGGTGCTCAGGTTGATGCAGCCCTTGAAGGCACGCGCGCCGATCACCGTGATCGAATTCGGCAGGCTGATGGACTGAAGCGTCGTGTTGTTGAGGAATGCTTCGACACCGACGCTGGTCACAGCCGCCCCGTTAACAGTGCTCGGGATAGTGAGACTTGCGAGAGAGCCGCTGTAGGATACGATCTCGTAGGTGCCGTTCGTGAGCTTCCTGTAGGTCACGCCATTGAGCGTAACATTGGATGCGACCGTGAGGGTAACTTCGTTGGACGTGACCTTCACGTTGGCATCGCTCTTCAAGGAGACGATGACACGGATCTTCCAGCCGTTCCAGGAGCTCTGTACGGTCTTCGTCAGCGTTGCGGAAGTGCCGCCCTGGAAATCGTTCCACTTGTTGTTGTAGTAGTACTGCCACTGGTAATTCACGTTCGTGCTGTTTGCAGTCACGGTCCAGGTGACGCTGGAGCCCGCCGCCGCCGTCTGGGATACGGGCTGCTTCGTGATCGCCAGAGCGGCGCCCACCGTGAGCGTTACCTCATTGGAGGTCACACTCGCGCTGCTGCTCTTGTCGCTCACGATGACGCGGATCTTCCAGCCGTTCCAGGAGCTCTGTACGGTCTTCGTCAGGCTTGCGGAAGTACCGCCGACGAAGTCGTTCCACTTGTTGTTGTAGTAGTACTGCCACTGATAATTCACGTTCGTGCTGTTCGCAGTCACGGTCCAGGTGACGCTGGAGCCCGCCGTCGCCGTCTGGGATACGGGCTGCTTCGTGATCGCCAGAGCGGCGCCCACCGTGAGC
>CAMHEN010000024.1 GCA_946184165.1 uncultured Clostridia bacterium
TTTCCTCACGCACGGGCTTTCGCCCTGTGCCCGCGGTCGTTCGGCCGACTCACGGCCATATTTTACTCAGTTTCCCGGGATAAGTCAATAATAATTCTTGTCATAAACCGGATTCGGCGTTATAATTAAAAAGTTATTGAAGTGATGCGAGGTGAGTCTCTTGACGCTTTTTGAATATGCGGAAAGCCTCCGGGGAAAACGGATCGGCGTCATCGGCATCGGGGTGAGCAACCTGCCGCTTCTGGAGCTGCTTCTGTCCCACGGCTGCGATGTGACGGCCTGCGATCTGCGCACAAGAGAACAGATGGGCGCGGAGGCCGGGCGGCTCGAAGCCCTCGGCGCAAAGCTCCGGCTCGGGCCCGGATATCTGGAGGATCTTGACCAGGACGTCCTCTTCCGCACGCCGGGCCTCATGCCTTTTGACGAGCACCTGGAGCGCGCCCGGGAGAAAGGGTGCCTTCTCACCTCGGAGATGGAGGTCTTCCTCTCCCTCTGCCCCTGCCGCGTGATCGCCGTCACCGGGAGCGACGGAAAGACTACCACCTCCACCATCATCGCGGAGCTTTTAAAGGCGGCGGGGTACAGGGTCCATCTCGGCGGGAACATCGGACACCCCCTGCTTTGTGAGATCCCGGAGATCGAAAAGGACGATATTGCCGTCCTGGAGCTGAGCTCCTTCCAGCTTCACAGTATGGTCTGCCGTCCGGATATTGCCGTCGTGACCAACATCACACCGAATCATCTCGACAAGCACAGGGACTATCAGGACTATATCGACGCAAAGCGACAGATCCTCCTGCACCAGACGGAGGCCTGCCGCCTCATCCTCAATATGGACGACGAGCACACGCCCTATCTCACGGCGTCCGCCCGGGCGCGGATCAGTCACTTCTCCGACCGGCAGACGCCGCGGGAGGGAGCCTGCCTGCGGGACGGCGTCCTTGTGCGCGTGAGAGGAGGACGGGAATATCCGATCCTTCCCAAAGCTGAGATCCGCCTGCCAGGGGAGCACAATGTGCTCAATTACCTCGCCGCCTTTGCCGCGACGGAAGGCCTGGTGCCGGATGAAATCTGCGCCGGGGTCGCGAGATCCTTTGCCGGCGTGGAACACCGGCTCGAGATCGTGCGGCATCTGCACGGCGTGACCTACATCAACGATTCCATCGGCACGAGCCCCACCCGCACCATCGCGGGTCTCCATGCCATGCGGGCAAAGCCGATCGTGATCGCGGGCGGCTATGACAAACACCTGCCTTTTGACGAGCTGGGGGACGCCCTCTGCCGATATGCGAAGGCTGTCGTCCTCACCGGAGACACCGCAGAGAAGATCGAGAGCGCGATCAAGACGTCGCCGGAGTTTGCGGGCAGCGGTCTCACAATCGACCGGCGGGAGGATTTCCGCGAGGCGGTCCTCACGGCTGCCGCGGCCGCAGGGGAGGGGGATATCGTGCTCTTCTCTCCGGCCTGTGCCTCATTCGACCATTTCAAAAACTTTGCCGAGCGCGGTAAATTCTATAAATCAATTATCATGGAGCTGCAATGAAAATATCCGACATCAAACCCGAAGTGTACGACATGGCCGAGCGGGCCGAGGAGAGGCTGCTCACGCGCTTTCGAGAGATCGACCGAACGGCGGAGGCTAACACCCGCAAGGTCATGGAGGCCTTCCAGAACCACCGGGTATCCGAGGCCTGCTTTGCCGGCACCACCGGCTACGGCTACGACGATCTCGGCCGGGAGACCCTGGATCGGATCTATGCCGAGATCTTCGGCACGGAGGCTGCCCTTGTGCGCCTCCAGTTTGTAAACGGCACCCACGCCCTGACGGCGGCGATGTTCGCCCTGGCGGACCCGGGGCAAAAGATTCTCGCCCTTACCGGCATGCCGTATGACACGCTGCGTACCGCCATCGGCATCAGCGGAGACGGCTACGGTTCTCTTCACTATTACGGGATCGGCTACGGCCAGGTCGAGCTCGGGGAGGACGGCGGCCCGGATTATGAGGCCATCGAGAAGGCCGTCGCGGGGCCCGGCGTCGCGGGCGTGATGATCCAGCGCTCCCGGGGCTATGAGGACCGCCGTTCCCTCACCGTCTCCGAGATCGGGAAGATCGTCGAGACCGTAAAGCGCGTCAAACCCCAGGTCCGCATCATGGTGGACAACTGCTACGGGGAATTCACAGATCTCATCGAGCCGGGCCATGTGGGCGCGGATCTCGTGGTCGGGTCTCTGATCAAAAACCCCGGCGGCGGCCTTGCCCCCACCGGCGCTTACATCGCGGGAAAGAAGACTCTCATAGAGCGGGCCGCTGCGAGACTCACAACACCCGGCATAGGCGGGGAGTGCGGCTCCACCCTTGGCAACAACCGCCTCCTTTATCAGGGCCTCTTCATGGCGCCCCACACCGTGGCCCAGGCGCTGAAAACCGCCTGCTTTTGCGCCGCGATGATGGACGAGCTCGGCATCGAATCCTCTCCCGGCGCGCTGGAGGGGAGATCCGACATCATCCAGATGGTGCGGCTCGGCACGGCTGAGAACATGAAGCGCTTCTGTCTCGGCATCCAGGCGGGCGCACCGGTGGATTCCTATGTCACGCCGGAGCCCTGGGCCATGCCCGGCTATGACTGCCCGGTCATCATGGCGGCGGGCGCTTTCATCCAGGGCTCGTCCATCGAACTATCTGCAGACGGCCCCATGCGCGAGCCGTATATCGTCTACATGCAGGGCGGGCTCACCTATGAGTCCGGCAAGCTCGGCATCATGATGGCGGTCAGCGCCATGCTCTAATCGTTTCATGAAAATGTTCTGATGACATTTTCATGAAACGAGAAAGATTGCAGCCTGCTGCGCGCACTCGCTTACGGGGGACGCTTGCACACTTGCAGGCTGAGAAGAGTTTTTTCGAGGTACACGCCCCCGAAAAAAACAGATTTGAATTATGTTTTTCGCCTTGGGAGGCGAATAATCAGAGGGGAGGCCCCTCTGAACTCACCGAAGGAAAGCTGTAAAATGCGGCTGCATACACTGTGCATGGGGGTGATACCCATGCACCGCAGGATCTTTCGCCCAAAGCAGCACTTTCGCTACCGCGTCGGGCCGCCCTGCGGCGCGGGACGGGTCGGAAGCGGTCTGACCTTTCTTGCGCTGTTCACAGCCCTGTGCCTGTTCCTCTCGGGGGCGTCCATGTTCCTCAAAAACATCTCCTGCCGCATTGCCGTATCAGACGCCTGCGATATCGTGACCGAGCAGGTCAATGCCGTCATCGCGCAGATCATGACAGAGGGAGAGTATGAAGAGGGGAGCTTTGTGACCCTGGAAAAAAACGACGCGGGGGAGATTTGCGCCGTGAGCTCCAACATGGCCCGCATCAACGCCCTCTCGGCGGAGATCCTTGAGCGCGTCGTCGGGGCGACGGAGAACCGCACCCTCGATGTGCGCGTTCCCCTCGGCAATCTGACGGGCGTGAGTCTTCTGATGGGCCGCGGCCCCGGTGTGCCGGTGGAGATCATTATGCTGACCTCCTCCCGGGTAGCCTTCCAGAACAAGGTGGTAACGGCCGGTATCAACCAGACCAAGCATCAGATCAACCTGGAGGTCATCGTGGATATCGACATCCTCATCCCCTGGGGCACCGAAAACGCCCAGGTGGTGGCGGAGATCATGATCGCCGATACCCTTGTCATAGGAAAAGTACCGGAAACTTATCTGAACACCAAATAAAGAGAGTGGGAGTTAGTATGGACATCCAAAGAGAAATCGACAAGCTGCGCAAAGAGATCAATCACCACAGCCGCCTTTACTATGTGGAGGATGCGCCCGTCATCTCCGACTACGATTTTGACATGCTCATGCAGAGACTCAAAACCCTGGAGGCGGAGCATCCCGAGCTCGTAACGCCCGACTCCCCGACGCAGCGTGTGGGCGGGCAGGCACTCAGCAAGTTTGAGCAGGTCACGCACCAGGTCCCGCTGGAGAGTCTGACGGACGTCTTCTCCCTCGACGAGCTCTACGCTTTCGGGGAGCGGATGGACGGCCTTCTCAGCGAGGCGCACTCCTATACTGTGGAGCCGAAGATCGACGGGCTCTCCATGTCGCTGGAGTATGAAAACGGCGTCTTTGTCCGCGGCGCAACGCGCGGGGACGGTCTCATCGGCGAGAACGTGACGGAAAACCTCCGCACGGTGCGATCCCTCCCGCTCCGCATCGAGGGGGCACCGGAGCGCCTCATCGTTCGGGGCGAGGTGTACATGTCCAAGGCCGTCTTCCGAGAGCTCAACGCCCGGCGGGAGATAAACGGCGAGGCTCTGCTTGCCAATCCCCGCAACGCGGCGGCGGGCTCCATGCGCCAGCTCGACCCGAAGGTGGCGGCCTCCCGCAAGTTGGACATCATTTGCTTCAACCTGCAGTACAGCTCGGACGGGGGCTATACGAGTCATGCACAGACCCTTGACGCCATGAAGAGCATGGGCTTTCCCGTGGTGCCTTATCAGCGCTATGAGAAGATCACCGACTGTGTGGAGCGCATCGCCTGGCTCGGCGAGCACCGGGACGAGCTTCCCTACGACATGGACGGCGCGGTCATCAAAATAGACTCCCTGCCGCAGCGTGAAATGCTCGGCAGTACGGCGAAGGCTCCGCGCTGGGCGGTGGCTTTCAAGTATCCGCCGGAGAAGAAGGAGAGCAGGGTCCTCGATGTGGTGGTCCAGGTCGGTCGGACCGGCGTCCTTACCCCCAAGGTTATCGTAGAGCCTGTGCGCCTCGCGGGGACGACGGTCTCGGCGGCGACGCTCCACAACCAGGACAACATCGATCGCCTGGACCTTCGCATCGGGGACACGGTGCTTCTGCAGAAAGCCGGGGAGATCATCCCCGAGGTCCTGTCCGTAAATCGGGACAAGCGTCCGGACGGGACGGTGCCCTTTGTGATGCCCTCCGTGTGCCCCGAGTGCGGATCCCCCGTGGTGCGGGACGAGGACGGCGCGGCCCTCCGCTGCACAAGTCCCGAGTGCCCGGCGCAGCGCCTTCGGAACATTGCGCACTTTGCTTCCCGGGAGGCGATGGACATCGACGGCCTCGGCATCTCGGTCTGCGAGAGTTTAATCAATAATGGCCTTGTGAGCTCTGCGGCGGACCTCTATTATCTGGATGCAAAGTCTGTTGCCCGGCTTGACCGCATGGGGGACAAGTCCGCCGCGAATCTCATGGCGGCGATCGAAAACAGCAAGAGCGCGGGACTGTCGCGCCTTGTGTGCGCCTTCGGCATCCGACAGGTGGGGCAGAAGGCCGCCAAGGTGCTGGCCTCCCACTTCTCCGATCTTGACAGCCTCATGGCGGCGGGGGAGTGTGAGCTCACCGCGATCCCGGATATCGGCGCCATCACGGCGGGCTTTATCCGCGAGTGGTTTTCACTTCCCCAGTCTCAGCACCTCATCGGGAGACTCCGGGAAGCTGGCGTCGATTTCACAAGCCATGAGGAGAAAAAGGACGATCGCTTTGCCGGCCAGACCTTCGTCCTAACAGGCACCCTGACCCGCTACACCCGGGACGAGGCCAGCGCCATCATCGAGAGCTTCGGCGGAAAAGCCTCCGGCTCCGTATCGAAGAAGACAAGCTATGTCCTCGCCGGAGAGAACGCGGGCAGCAAGCTCACCAAGGCGGAAAGTCTCGGCATCCGCATCCTCTCGGAGGAGGAGTTTGAGGAGATGATCCGGTAAGCCATGGAGATGAATTACTGCATGCGCTGCGGCGCAAAGCTCACGGAGCGCCCGCACCCGACGGATGGGATCGTTCCCTACTGCGAGCGCTGCGATGACTACCGCTTTCCGGTCTTCAGCGCCGCGGTGGGCATCATTGTCCTGAACCCGGAGGAGACCGAGGTCATCCTCGTCCAGCAGTACGGCAAGAAGAACAACGTCCTTGTCGCGGGCTATGTGGACAAGGGAGAGAATGCCGAGCATGCCGTCCGCCGCGAGCTTATGGAGGAGCTTGGCCTCGAGGCGGAGACGGTCCGATATCTCGGCAGCCACTACTATGAGCCCTCCGAAACCCTGATGCTGAATTTTGCCGCCACGGTGACCGAGCGGGAGGTTCACCCCAATTTTGAGATCGACTACTGGCGCTGGTACACACTGGAGGAGGCAAAGGCCTCCGTAAAGCCCGGCGGTCTTGCCGAGCGCCTCCTGCGCGATATCGAGGGACAATAAAACCGTTTCAAAATCTGAGCTCTGAGATTGTCTTGTTTCCGCTGAAGGTAAGTCCGGAGGCGCACTGGTCCAGCCGGATCGTTAGACGGATCGGGGCTGTCGGCACCTGCGAAAAAAGAATAAAGTATAGGCTGCGGCAACTGCCGCAGCCTATCAAATCGAAGACAAAGTCCGGGAGACCTTGTCTTCGCGTTTTTGTACCCGCGGAGAGGGCGTTCTCCAGCGTGTAGACGGTATAACGGAAGGTCGTATCAAATTCGGAGGCCTGATTGGTCTTCTCACTGGTGTGAAGGATGTGCATCTTCCCGGTCTTCCGGCGTGGTCCGATATCGCGCCAGAAAGACCGACATGGAAACGGGCTGTGAAAAGTAGTAGCCCTGCAGATAGTCGCAGCCGATCTCTGCCAGGGCGTCGGCCATCTCTTTTGTCTCGATCCCCTCGGCCGTAATGCTGAAGCCCATCTGCTTGAAACCCTGAACCAGCGCAGGCAGCAGGGGATCGCGGTCCCGAAAGTAATTCCGGACGATGGCCATATCCAGCTTTATGTTTTTGAATGGGTACTCCCTGACCCTTGTCAGGTTGGAATGACCGCTGCCGTAATCATCCAACGCAAACTGAAAGCCGAGCTCCTGCAGGGCGAGGAGCTGGTGCTCCAGAAGGGAATAGTCGTTGATCGACTGCTCGGTGAGCTCCAGATGAATCAGCTCAGCCGGGACGGCAAAGTCCTCCAGGATCACTCGAAAGCGGGCCGCCAGGTCGGGACTCATACACTGATAGGGGGAGAGATTGACATTGATCCACTTGAGGCCCATAGCCTGCAGATCATTGTCGCGGATAAAGCGACAGGTCCTGCGCAGCACCTGTTCCCCAAGGGGAATGATGCTGCCGTCCTTTTCCGCAATGGGGATGAAGACGGAGGGCGGGATAAGCTCCCCGTTCTCCCTGCGAATTCGGGAGAGAGCTTCTGCAGCGACAAGATGTCCGGTTGCGCTGTCCACAAGCGGCTGGAGAAAAACCTCAAGCCTGTCATGCGTGAGCGCGCTCTCCAGAGACTGTCTGTCAATAAGATACTGGTCGATGGCCTGAATGGAGATCGGCACCGCCGGGTCCTCAAGGTATCCGGTTCGCGCGGCATTTTCCAGTGCCAGCAGCAGCGTGCTGATCACATGGTCGGCGCTGGTCCCCGTCCTGTCCATCTGCACCTCAAGGAAGGCGGGCGTCAGCATGAGCTCTTTCTCATCGCTGATCCAGGGCTTTTGAAACCGGGAGGCAATCTCCCCACTGATGCGGCGGGCGTCCAAAGCGGTGGGAGAGACAAGGGCGAAAGAGCCGTTTCTGAGATAGAAAACCAGACACTTCGGAAACTGTCCGGAGAGGTATTCGCTGATGAGGCGGATCCCCTTGTCCATCAAAACGCCGCCGTAGATCCCGCGGATTTCACTATAATCCCGTATGATGAAGGACACCAGATGACAGGTGTTCTTACGGCTCCACTCCGTCAGAACCAGCTTGAAGGCGCGCAGATTAAAGGCATCGCCGCGGTCCGAGAGAAACAGGTCCGGGTTTTCAAAAGACAGATAGAGCACCAGAATGCTCATCAGGCAGAAGGTGTTCATGACGAGCAGCATGGGCAGGAGCATGCGTACGATATTGCCGACAGCAAGGATCATCACCACGCTGAGCAGACTGTTCCGCACCGGAGAGGGAAGCCGTCTGCCGTTGCGAAGAATCAGGATCGCCGCGGCGATCAGATAAAAGAAAAAACAGACGTACAGCACGCCGTAATACCGCCCGGGGTGATAGCCGCGGGCGTCCATGAAAAAGACCGCGTTCGTAAAAGGGCTTGAGAGCGCCGTGAGCTCTGAGAGGATAAAAACCAGGGGCGCCGCCTTTCGCAGCCGTCCGGGCAGGGGAGCGTGGTTCCCCAGAATGTCCAGCGTGAAGAGGAAGAACCAGTAGATGCGGGCGAGGAAGAAGACAAAAAACACCAGATTGAGACTGTAGACGTAGGCCGCGGGATAGAGCGTAAAGGTCTCGTCCACACGGCTCGACATGTAATCCGTGACAAGTGTCATGGTGTGGATGAACAGCAGCTCAAGAAAGGTTATGTTCATGCGGATGGGCATTCTCGGCCGTCTGAAATAGAAGATCACCAGTATAAGCAGGATCATGGCGCTTGGCATTGTAAAGCTGTAGTTCCACATGGCGGTTCTCCTTCATGATGCCCTGCCGGGTTTCCGCAAAAAACGTGTGAATCACCTGCAATCGCCGGGGATGTCCGCATCGTATGCGGGTCCGTGCCGCTCTGAGTCCGGACACCGTACAAGCGCTTCGATCAAGCGCCGGAAAGGGACGCCTGACGGCGGTACCGGCGCGCAGCGAGCTTGAGAAAAGTATAACAAAAAACCAATTGATAATCAATAGGCAAGTCTCGCGCGGGATCTCGCAGAAAAAGAACAGGATTCTGAGAAACTGACTGGAAATTTTCCACGACATCATATATAATGGAAAAAAAGCTGCCGGCGTGGAGGGGGACTCGCATGAAGAAAATCAAAAACATTGTGATCGGCGGAATCCAGCAGAAGGTTTTTAACCTTGTACTTGTCACCATTCTGCTGATGATGGCGGCTTATACCATCGTGGTGATCTATCAGGCGGGGAATCTCGGCCGTCTGGCGGAAGAGACAAACGAGCTTCAAAAGCAGTCCATCACCGAGATCTCCCAGGGGACAATGCACGCCGTGCTGGATGCGAGCTTTACGGAGAGCACCCGGATGCAGGCTTATATTGCAGATGATTTCTTCGCCGACGCGGAGAACGTCGTGCGCATGCTTGCGGATTATGCCGAGCACCTCTTTGCAGATCCCGAAGCCTATGGCATCCGTGCCGTCGCGCTGCCGGATCCTGCGAAGGACGGCGAGATCAGCGCACAGCTTCTGATGGAGGAGGGGGTTGATTTCAGCGACCCGGCTCTTTTCGCGCAGCTTGGCCTGATCGGAAACATGTCGGATATGATGACCGCCCTCTACCGCAGCGCGAATGTGGACTCCTGCTATATCGCCCTGCCCGCCGGCGTGATGCTGCTTGTTGACGATCACGCAGCCTCCAAGTTTGACGATAGCGGGAATCTGATCACTATACCCATCCGGGAGAGAGCCTGGTATACCGGAGCGGTGACGAGAGGGGATCTCTTCTTCACCGACGTGACAACCGATCTCTTCACCGGTCAGATCAGCGTCATGTGCGCCCTGCCTGTCTACCACGAGGGGGAGCTTGCCGCCGTGATCGGGGCGGATCTGTTTTTGAACGATATGGCGTCGGCGGTCTCGGCCTCCGCCAGGGACGGCAGTTTTGTCTGCATTATCAACCAAAACGGCCACGTCGTCTTCTCCCCGCAGACAGAGGGGATTTTCCGTGTCATGCCCGATGAGCGGGCGCAGGATCTGCGGCAGTCAGAGGATAAAGAGCTCGCGGCGTTTGTCAGCGCCGCCCTCCGGGACGATACGGGAATCCGCGCCGCAGAGATGGCGGGGGAGGACTACTACATGGCCGGTGCGCCTGTCCGCACCGTGAACTGGGCTGTCGTCGCCGTCGTTTCCAGGGAAGCGCTGGAACAGCCCACAGTCATGCTCGAAAAGCAGTATGACAGTATCCAGAGCGGAGCGTCGGAACAATATCGGATCGGACTTTATTATTCCAAATGGACGATTATTGTCCTGATCTTCATCGTATTTGTGATCGGCGCAGGAGCCGCACTCATCGTCTCAAAGCGGATCGTAAAGCCGCTGGAGGCGATCACGAGACGCGTCGGTTCTCTGGGCGGCAATGATCTGCAGTTTTTTGTGGAGGATGAATACCGCACCGGCGACGAGATCGAAGTTTTGGCGGATGCCTTTGCCAATCTCTCGGCTAAAACCCTGCGGTATGTGGACGAGGTGACACGTGTGACTGCGGAGAAGGAGCGCATTGGGGCTGAGCTCAACATGGCGACCGAGATCCAGGCCAGCCAGCTCCCGCGCCTGTTCCCCGCCTTCCCGCAGCGCTCCGAGTTTGATATCTTTGCTTCCATGACCCCCGCCAAGGAGGTGGGCGGAGACTTTTATGATTTCTTCCTGGTGGATGAAGACCATATCGCCATGGTCATGGCGGACGTTTCCGGCAAGGGAGTTCCGGCGGCGCTGTTCATGATGGTGTCACGGGTGCTTATAAAGTCCCATATGCAGAGCGGCGAGACGCCTGGCCAGGCGCTCGCAAGTGTAAACAATCAGCTCTGCGAGGGCAACAATGCGGGCTTCTTCGTCACAGTCTGGCTCGCCCTGCTGGAGATTTCCACCGGCAAGGGGATCGCAGCCAACGCCGGCCATGAGCATCCCGCTCTGCGCCGTGCAAACGATCGCTATGAGCTCATCACCTATCGCCACTCGGTAGCCGTGGCCACGCTGGAGAATGCCCTGTTCAGGGAGCATGAATTCACGCTCCAGCCGGGCGACAGTCTCTTCATCTATACCGACGGTGTGACGGAAGCAACGAACACGAAGAGCGAGCTGTTCGGAACAGAGCGTATGCTCGCGGCCCTGAACAAGGACCCGGACGCCTCTCCCGATCAGACCCTGCACAATGTGATGGAGGGAATCGGCAGCTTCGTGAAGGACGCGGAACAGTTTGACGATATCACCATGCTTTGCCTCAAGTACATCGGTCCGGGACAGAACAAAGAAGATAATAAGTGAACAATATTATGTTAACTATAGTGTTTCAAAGGTCCTTCTGAATGGGTATGGACTTCCGATTCCGCCGGGCACTGAGCAGGAGAGAACGGATACCCTGAGTGCTTTCTGAACAGCAGTGCTGTTTTCCGCAGGCTTTTTTACCGGCGTTTTCCTGCGCTGCATCTGCCCGAAAGGGTGAACCGGACTGCGAGAATATGGAATGTGACAGTGCTGTGACAGTTTCTGTGATAGGATGATCCCGCAAAGGCAAAACAAAGCAAATAGAAAAGACGACTGCAAAACCCTGGTTTCGCAATCGAGTGAATTAAGAAAAGGAGAGTATGAAAATGTCTGACGAAATGAAAGTTCTCAATGAGCAGGAAGTCGAAAATGTGACCGGCGGCGGCGCAAGCGGCGTCTTCTGGGATAACGGCGGTGCGATCTACTACCGCATCGCTGCCCGTGACACCCTCTCCGAGATCGCCCTGCGCGCGGAGGTACCCCTCAGCCAGATCCTGCGCCTCAACCCCAGTATCAAGAACCCCGACGTGATCAGCGTCGGCCAGGTGATCCGTATCCGCTGAGCCAAATCTGAAACACCGGAGGGCCCCAGGCTCTCCGGCGTTTTTATGCAGAAAAGGCCGTTGCAATCTGAGGCCGCATATCTGTATAATAGAATCGACTGAACGGTTTACCGGCAGCCGGGAAGGGGAAAGAGCATGAATCATACGGAAACAGAGCCGATTGCCGCCGTCTGTGGGAAACAGGCCATGTCTGAAACAGCAGCGTGCAACCGCATTCTCCTTCTCGATACGGAGCCGCTTGCGGATGCGGATGTGTTCTCCCGATGGTATCGGAAGATGCCGTCCGTGCGCAGACAAAAGATCGATGCTTTCCGTTTTGACAAGGACCGGCGCCTCTCTCTCGGCGCAGGTATTTTGCTGCATGAGATCCTCCGGCGGGTCGATGCGGATGAGGGCCGATTGTCCAAAGGGGAGAACGGGAAACCCATCCTTCCGGACAGCAGCCTGCATTTCAATCTCTCCCATTCCGGGCGTATTGCCGCCTGCGCCGTATCCGACCGCCCGGTCGGAGTCGATATCGAAGAGATACGGCACTTTGACGAATCGCTGATCCGCTATGTTTTCCGTGAGGAAGAGATCGTGCTGCTCCGAAATACGGACGCGGACTGTACCGCCCTGTGGACGATCAAGGAGAGCTTGATGAAGTACTGGGGCGCAGGCATCACCCTGGGCCCGAAAAAAATCTGCGTCAAGCCGGGGGAGCCGCTGCGCGCGTTCTGTGAGGAATACCCGAGCGGTGAGTTGTTTTTCACAAGATTTGCCTTCGAGGAGTATCGTCTGACGGTCTGCTCGGCATATGAACGCTTCTGCAGGGAAGCGGCATGGTTCGATCCGACGGCAGGAGCCGAATGAATACGGGTATAAAGAGAGCACGGGGCGAATCCGTAAGTATTTGCGGACTCGCCCCGTTGTCATGCGTTTTCAGTTAGCAAAATAGATCTGCGCAAGACCGCCATGGGAGGTCTCCCGGTAGCGCTCGTTCATGTCACGGCCGGTTCGGTACATGGTCTCGACCACCTCGTCAAAGGAGATCTTCCGCGTCTGATAGAGAAAGCGGGAGAGGTTGACGGCGCTGATGGCGCGCATGGCGGCAACCGCATTGCGCTCGATGCAGGGGATCTGCACAAGACCCATGACCGGATCACAGGTGAGCCCCAGATTATGCTCCATAGCGATTTCGGCGGCATACTCGATCTGGTCGATATTCAGCCCGTTGAGCGCGGCGAGGGCAGCCGCCGTCATGGAGCAGGCGCTGCCGATCTCCGCCTGGCAGCCGCATTCCGCGCCCGAGATGCTGGCGTTGGTGCGGATGACGTTGCCAACCAGGCCCGCCACGGCCAGCGCGTCCAGGATCTCCTCCTCCGGAAAGCCCCGCTCGCGGTGCATGTAGAACAACACCGCCGGGAGCACCCCGCAGCTTCCGCAGGTGGGCGCTGTGACAACGATGTTCTCGTCAGCGTTTTCTTCACTGACGGCATAGGCGTAGGCGGCGATGACACGGTTCATCGTCACGTCGGCGCTCTCGTTGTAGCACCGGGTCTCGTAGAGCGTCTTTGCCTTCCGCGTGACGCCCAGCCCGCCGGGGAGGACGCCCTCCGCCTGCAGGCCGCGGGCGATCGCCCGTTTCATTGCCTCCCATACCTCCCGGAGATACGGCAGGAGCGAGGGATCCTCCATGCGGTAGATGAACTGCGTGAGAGTCAGCTTGTGGTCGCGGCAGGTCTTCAGAATCTCCGAGAAGCTCTTTTGCGGGTATACATCCCGCTCCTCGTCGGATTCTTCGTTTTCAATTCGGATGGAACCGCCGCCGATACTGAAAATGCGGTCTGCCCTGATCCGCTCACCCTCCTGGAACGCCTCGAAGAGCATGGTGTTCGGATGGGGCAGCTCCTGCTGCTCGCGGTCAAAGATGACTTCAGCCTCCGGCAGCACGGATCGGATCGCCTTGCCGGTCCCGTGCCCTTCACCGGTAAATGCCAGTGAACCGAACAGCGTGACGCGAAAGGAGTCCGCCTCGGGGCAGCGGGCCCGAAAGAGCTTCGCTGCGCGATAGGGTCCGACCGTGTGCGAGCTGGAAGGCCCGTTGCCGATCTTGTATACGCTCCTTATCGTTTTCATCTTATTCCTCCCCGGAAATCCGATCGTCCTTCTCAAGGCGGTTAAGCTCATTTTTATTGGGGCATTTTGATCGTTAAAAATGACAGTCTCTGTGACGGAACCCCTCCGCTCTCAGGCAATTTAAGGTTCTTTGCCCTCAGCGCGTATCAGAGGAATGTAAAAAGCTCGGAAATGAATATCGGATGTGCCTTCTCTCAACTACAATAACGCGCCTGTTTGCTCATGTCAAGATTTATGATCACAAACTCCTGTATGCCGCGGATGTTTGCGGAGTTTGCCGATATCGACATTGCGGAGGCAACGCTTTTTGGAAATGAGCGGCCTAAGCAGCGGATCCGTATGCTGGATGACAGCAAAGACAATTATAAATTGAAACAGGAGGATAACGAACATGACAATACAGAAGCTGACGGACAGAACGGAATTGAAGGATCTGGCAGATCCCTTCTCCAACCTTGCGAACGCGGAGGATGCCGCTTGTAAAGCCGTCAGGCCCAATAATCGCCAAACCAGGCTCTGCATCTCTATAGTGCTGCTTCCGCCGAGGAAACAGCACTTCTTCTTTGGCTTAGCGAAATGGTCGAGTGCTGCTTGACCCCGGAAAGCTCCTTGTGAGATACAATGCAACTGTGATCACAAAGAATACTTGCGAAGGGAGCACGAACATGAACAATAAGACGGAGCTGGTTTTTATCCTGGATATGAGCGGATCCATGGAGCACTTGACGGATGACACGATCGGAGGCTTCAACAGTATCTTGAAGGAGCAGGCTGCCAAGGAAGGGGAGGTCATGGTCACCACCTGTCTGTTCAATAGCAGCAGCCGCATGATCCATGACCGCGTGCCGATTGCCAATGTTGCGCCGATGACGAGAAATGAGTACCGGGCAAGCGGCTGCACGGCACTGGCAGACGCGCTTGGTGATGCGATCCGTCACATCGCGGGGATTCATCGTTATGCCCGTAAGGAGGATGTGCCGGAGCACACGGCTTTTGTCATCACGACTGACGGGATGGAGAACGCAAGCCATCGTTATACGGCAGATGAGGTCAAGCGGATGATCCGGCATGAGAAGGAGAAATACGGCTGGGAGTTTATCTTCCTTGCAGCCAATATCGATGCGGTTGAGTCCGCAGCCGGCTACGGGATCGATGCCGAGACGGCAGTCGATTATGTCCCGGACGCCGGCGGAACGCAGATGGCCTACGCTGCGATGAATATGGCGATCGGCCAGGCTCGCAACGGCGTTCACCTGAAGGAGAAACGCCTATGGCGTGAAGCGGCGGACAAGGACTTTAAAAAGCGCGGCAGATAAAGTATAATGCAGGCAGATCGGCTCGGGAGGAGAGAGACAGATGGCTCTGACAATCGTTCGCAATGATATCGTGAAGATGAAAGTTGACGCGATCGTGAACTCAACCAATGCGTATCTGCACCCCGGCGGGTATGGCGTCGATGCAGCGATCCACGCAGCAGCCGGCCCCGGACTGCAGGAAGAACTGAATCAGATCGGCTCCTGCGGCCCTGAGAGTCTGGTCATCACGGGATCGCACAACATCAAAACCTGCTCGCATATCATACATGTTGTCGGGCCGCAATACATTGACGGAAAGCACGGGGAGGCAGAAGCTCTCTGGAACTGCTACGATCGCATCCTGAATCTGGCTTATAAAACAAGCTGCCGTTCCCTTGCCATCCCGTCTATCTCCTCCGGCGCGTATGCGTTCCCAAAGGAAGAGGCCTATAAGATCGCCACGTCCTGTATCCGGCACTTCCTGTTCTCACTGGATGAAAATGAGGACATGATGATTTACCTGGTCTTATTCGACCGGCAGTCTGTAGAGTACGGAAATAAAATTGACGGTGCTGTCAAGGAGTATATTTCTCCGGCCTATCCGGAAAAAAAGAAAAAGAGCCTTGGCCTCAAATTCAGACTGCGACAGACGAACAACAGCACGCCTCCTCAGGCCGCAGGCAGTATCTTCGCCGGATCGACGCTGCGGGAAGACCACGACACCATGCAGGCGATGTCGGCTGAGGAAGATTACACAGCGCAGGATCTGTCTTTCGCTGAAATGTGTGAGTGGTGGTGCGAGGAGAAGAACATTTCCAAGAAGGTGTTTTATGTATCTGCGAACATCAATAAGTCTATGTTCTGGAACATGAAGCACCACCCGGATCAGATCCCCAGAAAGACGAATGCACTGGCCTGTGCGATCGGTCTTCGGTTGGATTATGATCAAACTCAGGATCTGCTTATGAGGGCCGGTATGACCCTGAGTCAGTATTACGCGCTGGATCGTCTCGTGGAGAGTTACATTCGCAAAGGAAACTACGATATTTTTGAGATTAACGAAAAACTGTTTGAACAGGACCTGCCCCTTCTGGGGGCCTGTTAGGAGAGTGATATATGCTTGGCGCGATTTTGGGAGATATCGTCGGCTCCCGTTTTGAGTTCCAGAACCATCTGAGCAAGGACTTTGCGTTCATCGCCAGAGGCTGTAGCTTTACCGATGATACAGTCATGACCTGCGCAGTCGCGCAGGTACTCATGGACAGCAAAGAAGATTTCTCGGATCTTGAGGAAAAGACGGTCAGTGCCATGCAGCGGATCGGACGTCAGTTCCCAAACTGTGGTTACGGCGCCCGCTTCATCCACTGGATGTTTTCAGATGATCCGCAGCCTTACAACAGCTATGGAAACGGCTCTGCCATGCGCGTCAGCCCTGTCGGCTTTGCAGCCGGAACCGTCGAAGAGGCAAAGAAGCTATCGGCGGCTGTGACCAGGGTATCCCATAACCACCCGGAGGGCTTGAAAGGCGCTGAGGCGACCGCTGTCGCCATCGTGATGGCTCGGCAGGGGAAGACAAAGGAAGAGATCAAAACCGCAATGGAGGTATATTACGACCTCTCAATAAGTGTGGACGAGTATCGCAGCTCATGGAAGGGACATGGCCGCGAGATCTGTCAGATCGCCGTTCCCCAGGCGCTTGTGTGCTTTTTGGAGGGGAATGATTATGAGGACGTCATTCGCAACTGTATCTCCATCGGGGGCGACAGCGATACAATCGCAGCTATCGCAGGCGGGATCGCGGAAGCATTCTACGGCGTGCCGGAACAGTATACAGAGAAGGCAAAAGCCATGCTGGATCCCCGCCTGCTGACCGTGTACAATGAATTCCTGCGCTGGCTGGAGCGGAGATAATGGAAGACGCCGGGGGACTCCTGTTATTGCTCCCCTATAAAACTTAAATCATTGGGGAGCATTTTGCCATGTTGCGCGGTTGCACCGTCCAGGGACGAGCGTAACGGCAATATAATCGCCATTGATGTGCCGGAGAAATCCTGCGTCTTGTGTCAAGATTCAATTGTCACATCAATAACTACACCCAGGCACATCGGCGATTTGTTCCTTGTGCCTTTGCGGGAATCTCCACACTTTGGCTTTTTTCCCAGTGCCAGCGCTGTCCCGGGTTTTCCGGATTCAAAACTCCGGTTTTACCGTACTGGCAAACCGGAGTAAAAAAAGAAAGCAGACAATTCTAAAGCAAATTGTCTGCTTTCTCTGTCATGCTGAAAGGCGCTTTTCTTTTAATAATGCGTAAGCTATTCCGGGATTGCTCTAAAAGATGCAAAATACTGTTGCTAAAGTGCGAAAAGCGCGTGTATAACGGCGCTAAAAGTTAACGCTTAATACATGCCGCCCATGGCGTCGGGAGCTGCGGGCATCGGGGGATTCTTCTCGGGGATGTCGGCAACCAGGCTCTCGGTGGTGAGGACCATGGATGCGACGGAGGCGGCGTTCTCCAGCGCGCTGCGGCAGACCTTGGTCGGGTCCACAATGCCGAGGGCCAGCATATCGCCGTACTGATCGCCGGCGGCGTCATAGCCGTAATTCGCGTCCGCATTGCTGTAGACGTTATTCAGGATCACGGCGCCTTCCATGCCGGCGTTGGCCGCGATCTGCATGATCGGGGCGCGCAGTGCCTTGGCGACCAGCGCGGCGCCGGTCTTCTCGTCGCCTTCGAGAGTGGCGGTGAGCTTGTCGGCAGCCTTCGCGGCGATGACATAAGCGGTGCCGCCGCCGGGGACGATGCCCTCGGCCACTGCGGCGCGGGTGGCGTTCAGGGCATCCTCGATGCGGAGCTTCTTCTCCTTCATCTCCGTCTCGGTGGCGGCGCCGACCTTGATGACGGCAACACCGCCGGAGAGCTTGGCGAGGCGCTCCTGCAGCTTCTCACGGTCATAGTCGGACGTCGTGGTCTCGATCTGGCGCTCGATCTGCTGCACACGGGCGCGGATCTCGGCTGCGTCGCCGGCGCCGTCGACGATGACGGTGTTCTCCTTGGTGACCTTGACCTGATGCGCCTGGCCGAGCATGTTGATGTCAGCGTCTTTGAGCTCCATGCCCACGTCGGAGGAGATGACCTGGCCGCCGGTGAGGATGGCGATATCCTGAAGCATCTCCTTGCGTCTGTCGCCGAAGCCGGGGGCCTTGACGCAGATGCAGGTGAAGGTGCCGCGCAGCTTGTTCAGGACGATGGTGGCGAGGGCTTCGCCCTCCACATCTTCGGCAACGATCAGGAGCTTGCGGCCGGCCTTGACGATCTGCTCGAGCAGGGGCAGAACGTCCTGAATGTTCGAAATCTTCTTGTCGGTGATGAGGATGAGCGCGTCGTCAATGACCGCCTCCATCTTGTCGGTATCGGTGACCATATAGGGGGAGAGGTAGCCGCGGTCAAACTGCATGCCCTCGACCACTTCGCTGTAGGTCTCGGCGGTCTTGCTTTCCTCAAGGGTGATGACGCCGTTCTGGCTGACCTTCTCCATAGCCTCGGAAATCAGAGAGCCAATAAGCTCGTCGCCGGAGGAGATGGTGCCGACGCGGGCGATATCCTTGGAGCCGGACACGGGCTGAGAGATGCCCTTCATCGCATCGACGGCGGCTTCGGCGGCCTTCTGTATGCCCTTCTTCATGACCATGGGATTGGCGCCTGCGGCCAGATTCTTGAGTCCCTCGCCGATCATGGCCTGGGCCAGAACCGTGGCGGTGGTGGTGCCGTCGCCCGCTACGTCGTTGGTCTTGGTGGAGACTTCCTTGATGAGCTGTGCGCCCATATTCTCAAAAGCGTCCTCGAGCTCGATCTCCTTGGCGATGGTGACGCCGTCGTTTGTGATCAGGGGAGAGCCGAATTTCTTGTCCAGGACCACGTTGCGGCCTTTCGGGCCGAGGGTGATCTTGACGGTATCGGCGAGCTGGTTTACGCCGCGCTCGATCGCTTTTCTTGCTTCTTCGCCGTAAATAATCTGCTTAGCCATAGTTCATTACCTCCGAAATTTTACTCAAGAACGGCCAGGATATCGGACTGGCGGACGATAGTGTACTCCACATCCTCCAGCTTGACCTTGCTGCCGCTGTATTTGCCGACCAGAACACTCTGGCCGGGGGTGACGATCATCTTGACCTCGTTGCCGTCGACCATGCCGCCGGGGCCGACCTCGACGACCTCATAGACCTCAGGCTTCTCCTGGGCGGAGGAGGTGAGGAAAATGCCGGAAGCAGTGCGCTCTTCCGCTTTGTTCTGCTTGAGAACGACTCTGTCTGACAAGGGTTTGAGTTTCATTGCTTATATACCTCCAATAGTTTAATTACAAAAATCAACATCGTTAGCACTCAAATACCCTGAGTGCTAACGATGCATACTATACCACACTTTTCTAAATTTGCAAGAGGTTGTTTGGAAAAATGCGCGAGAACTTTTTGAACTTTTTGTAACCGGGAGCCGCTTACCTACCGCTGTCTTCGAAAAAGCCCATCCCGGCGGGGACGATGAGCCGCATGGCACGGGGTACGAGGCGGAGATCAACGGTTTTGGCATAGATGGCCTCGCCGTCGACATTCACGACGCTCTCCTCCTCAAACTCGATATGGAGATGATCGCCCTGCAGATGGCGAATCACCCGGGGATATCGGTCGGCTTTCCCGGTGGCATATGCCCCGAAATACCGGACAAGGGTGGGCATACTGACGCCGGGCACAATATAGAAATCAAGGATCCCGTCATCCGGCCTCGCATGCAGGCTGGGATTGAATCCCCCGCCGTAGTAGCGCCCGTTGCAGGCACAGACCAGCGCATGCGGCTGTTCGGCAGCATACCCGTCCGCCTCAACCCGCATACTGCGGTTGACGCCTTTGAGAATATTCGCGACCGCCGAGACGATATAGGCTCCGGTCCCGTGCACAAGCGGGAGACCGCTGTACCGGTGCACATCTGACCCGATCCGCGCGTCAATGCCCACCGAGCAGATGTTCACACACCAGCGCCCGTTGCAGTCGATGAGATCGATGGGGTACTCCGTACCGTTTAAGAGGGCCTCCAGATCGCGAAACAGGTCTTTTTCTTTTCCGAACATGCGACAGAAGTCATTGCCGGTACCGGTGGGGAAAGGGGTCGCAGCGACGTTATCCAGCTGCGCCGCGCCGCAGACGCACTCATTGAAGGTACCATCGCCGCCGCAGGCATAGACCCGCAGATGATCACAGCAGGCCGCCTCCGTGCGGATCTTCTCCGCTGCGTCCATCGGAGCCTTCGTTATGTAAACCTCATATTCCTCCTCCCGGTTCTCAAACGCGGCCCTGGCCATACGGCTGACCGCGATGCTCTTATCCTTGCCGCCTGCCGTGGGATTGACGATAAACAGATGTTTCATCCTGCACCGCACCTTTTATTTATAATACATGTAAAGATCGCATTTTATCATGCCGTTATAGAGCTTTCTCTTTTTATCAGCCGTGCGGCCGAAGCAGCGCTCAAATTCCGTGTGGGAAGACAGGAGGTAGAGCTGCCAGTTGGGGCAGTCGGACAGCGCCCTGCCGAAGCCGCGGTAGAGCGTCTCGGCCTCCTGTTTTTCCAGGATGCGCTCGCCGTACGGGGGATTTGTGACGATGACGCCGCGCTCGGTCTTCCGGTCAAAGCGCAAGGCGTCGGCCACCTCAAAGTGCACAACGTCGTCCACGCCGGCCCGCTGCGCGTTTTCCCTGGCTATGGCGACAGATCTGGGGTCGATGTCGGAGCCGATAATGCGGTATTCCCCGTGAAACTCCCGGGCCCTTGCCGCCTCCCGCTCATCCTCCCAGACGCGGCGGGGGATGCCCGGCCAGCTCTGGGCGGTAAAGCTCCGGCCGAGACCGGGGGCGCGGTTCTTTGCGATCAGCGCCGCTTCAATGGGAATGGTGCCGCTGCCGCAGAAGGGGTCGCAGAAATCGTCCCGCCCCCGGTAACGGGAGAGGGTTACCATGGCAGCGGCCATGGTCTCCTTGAGGGGCGCCGCGTTATGCGCCGGGCGGTAGCCGCGCTTGTGCAGCCCGTCGCCGGAGGCGTCGATACAGAGAGAGACCCTGTCCTTCATGATGGAAAACTGAATCTGATAGAGCCCCCCGCTCTCTCGGAACCAGTCGATATGATACACGGACTTGAGCCGCTCCACGATCGCCTTTTTGATGATCTTCTGGCAGTCCGAGACGGAGAAGAGATGGGAGTTGAGGCTGTAGCCCTTGACGGGAAAGGCTCCCTCCGCGGGGATGATGCTCTCCCACGGGAGGGCTTTTGTACCCTCAAACAGGGCGTCGAAACTCTTCGCCTCGAACGTGCCCATCTCGATCAGCACACGCTCGCCGATGCGCAGGCAGATATTGGCCCGCGCAAGCTCCGCGTCCGAGCCTGAGAAGTACACGCGCCCGTTTTCCGCAGCCACATCCGGAATGCTGAGCTTTTTAAGCTCGTCCGCGATCGGACCCTCCAGCCCCAGCAGACAGGGCACACACATTTTATAATTCATAATGACCTCTTTCCAATCAGAATAATCCGACCGCTTTAGCCAGCGGCACCAGAAGGATCGGCAGAAAGATACCGGGCAGCATGTCGCCGACCTTGAAATGCTCCTTGCCGAGTCCGATAATGTTGCAGGCCATGGCAAGGAAGATCGGTCCGCCCACGGCGCTCATCTCGTTTATGACCTCCTGCGTGATCACAGGCTCTGCCAGGGAGGCGAGCATGGTGAGAAGGCCCTGAAACAGAAAAAGCGGCACAGCGGAGAAGATGACGCCCGCGCCGAGAGCGGAGGCAAAGGCGGCGGAGCTGATGAAATCCATGACGCTCTTGGTATAGAGGATGCTGTAATCGCCGTCAAGACCCGCGCGGATCGAACCGAGAATGGTCATGCTGCCGATACAGAAAAGCATGAAGCAGGTGACCACCGCATCCCCGAAGGGCCCCGTGCCGAGAGATGTGCCGGCCAGTTTGCGCTTGGCCCAGTCGCCGGCGCCGGAGATACGCTCATCCAGTCTGAGGAGCATCCCGAGGAGTGTCCCGATCACGAGAGAGAGCACCACGACGAGAAAGTTCTTGGTCCCGGCGGCGCCCTGTATGCCGATACAGGCGGTGATAAAGCCCATGACCTTCATAATGCCGGAGGAGTACTCGGCGCGAATTTTGTTTCCAAAAAGCGTTCCGAGCGTGCCGCCGATAATCACGGCGACGGTGTTGATGATTGTACCGAGCATGGTGCAGGACCCCTTGCGCAAAAAGATAAATCGTGTTGATTTTAACACAGCCGCCGCCGGGATTCAACATTAAAAAACCGGAGAAAACCCCGGTATGCCTTTCCTTCCGGACCATGAGAAATAATTTGTAGGTTTGTCAATGATGTGTTACACAAGGGGAAAAGAAAAAAGGACCTGT
>CAMHEN010000025.1 GCA_946184165.1 uncultured Clostridia bacterium
AAGTGCCATTTACCAATAAAGGCAAATGACACTATGAGAAGAGAGACTGATGTTTGCTCATGGCAAACCGGAAACTGTACAGCTTGCGTTTACCAGAAAGGGGAGGGAGAGTCAAATTTCGGGATGTTTACCGAAGCAGTATCTCTGGCTATTCTGCCGTAGGTGGGGCGTTGCGCTTTATATCAGCTTACTGATATATCACGGATGCGATCAATAAACATTTGCACTGCAGGAGAAAAGACCCGGTATTTCTTCCAGATCAGATATCCGGCTTTTTTTATCTGAGGGATGATCGGCCTCATACAGAGACAGCTGTCACCCGTAGTGTTGATTAGTTTATCAAAGCAGATGGCATAGCCCAAGCCGTCTTCGACGAGCAGGGAGGCATTGTACACCAGGTTGTACGTTGCCACAACGTTCAGGGCAGATAATTCTTTGGAACCTGCAAAGTAGGGCTTGGCGGCTCTTGAAACGATCACAGGCAGGCCTTTCAAGTCCGCAAGGCGGATGACCTCCTTTTCCGCCAAGGGACAGTCTTTCGGCATGAGCAGTCCAAAGCTGTCCTCTGCGGGGAGCTCGATCGACTGATAGAGCATATGATCCACATCTGTGAAGATCACCGCGAAGTCGATCAGTCCGTTGTTCAGTTCGTCCATTAGATCCTGCGTATCCCCGCTTGTAATATGGAAGCGTATATCCGGGTGTTCTTGTGCGAGACTGGCAGCCGCGCGTGACAGATAGTGAAAAGACCAGGACTCTCCGGCGCCGATCCGCACAGACCCGGAGATGTTGTTTTTAATCTGCGATATCTCATCCTCTGTCATCTGCATCAGACGCACCATCTCTTCCGCTCTCTTCCGGAGTACCATACCTTCCTCGGTGAGTGTGATCCTCCGGTTCCCGCGCGCAAAAAGAGAAACGCCGAGTTCTTCTTCCAGCTCCTTCATCTGCCGGGACAGGGAGGGCTGGGCGACGTGAAGCGCCTGCGCAGCTGCGGAGATCGTTCCTTCCCGGACGACCGCCAGATAGTACTGCATCGTTCGTATATCCATGGAGAACCTCCTTTTATCACCTTGCTATCCGATTTTAACATAGGAAGGCATAGATATCAAGTATTTGAATATAGGACAAAGGTGAATTATAATATAGCCATCAAAGAAAAAAAGAACCTTCAGGAGGGCAACAGACATGGCATCCGGATATATCACCAGGCTGAATGAGAATGTTAAAAGAGAGCATGTGCGCTACAACAACCGTTATGGGATCGCGATCGCGGCGGACCTCTACCTGGCAAAGGATCTGGATGAGACGAAGAAGCATCCGGCACTTATCGTAGGCGCACCCTACGGCGGCGTGAAGGAGCAGGGCCCCTGTGTCTATGCCAACGAGCTGGCGCAGCGCGGATTCGTGGTGCTGACCTTTGACCAGGTCTATATGGGCGAGTCCGGCGGCGAGCCGCGGAATATCTCTTCTCCCGAGCTCTTTGCGGAGAGCTTCAGCGCGGCGGTCGATTACCTTGGCGTAAAGGTCCCGACTGTGGACAGAGAAAAGATCGGTGTGATCGGCATCTGCGGCAGCGGCGGATTTGCATTGTCCGCGGCTTCCGTGGACCCGCGGATCAAGGCCGTGGCGACCTCCGTCATGTATGACATCACCGGGGCCCGGACCATGTTCGGCATGCCTGCGGAAGTCATCGCCCAGCAGAAGAAGGAGCTGGCCGAGAAGCGCTGGACGGACTTTGCATACGGTCAGCCGGAGCTGCACCCCAACTATCCGGAGCTTCCGTTTGAAACCGCAGCGAATCTGCCGGAGACTGATCCTCTGACGAATGAGTGGAACCGCTTCTACGCGACGAAGCGCGGCCATCACGTGAACGCCTGCTGCGGTTTCACTGCGACCTCGATGCTGGCGATGATGCAGTTTTCCGCCCTGCAGTATATCCGGGAGATCTCCCCGCGGCCGATCCTGTTCATTACCGGAGACAAGGCTCATTCCCGGGCCTTCTCGGAAAAAGCCTTTGAGATGGCGTCAGAGCCGAAGGAGCTCTATATCGTGGAGGATGCGGAGCATATCGACCTCTATGACCGCACAGACAGGATCCCCTTCGACAAGCTGGAGGGCTTCTTCAAGGAGCATTTGAAATGATTCGGAGGGCGGCCGTGGGCACCGAAAAAGAGATCGCAGAGAATCTTCTTGCCGCGGGCTGCGGGGAAGCGGAGATCGAAAACATCCTGTCCAGCATCCGAAAGGGAGATTACAAAGGCATGGAGAAGCTGATCGCAGCATGTCGGAAAAAGCAGCTTGACCGGCTGCATGATTCCCAGGCCTGCATCGACAGACTGGATTATCTGAGTTATCAGCTGTCAAAGGAGCATTTTTATGGAACTGAAGGAATTTCTTGAGCGGATGGAAAGGCGGGAAACTGTCCCGGCTAATTCAGAGGCCATGCTGTTCAGTGCTGCGATGACGCAGCGAGCCTTGGAAATCACGGCAAAGCTGAACGGAAGCTATCATCCGCTTGAAGAAGTGCAGGCAATCTTTTCCGAACTGACCGGGGAAGACGCCAGAGAAAAGCTGTTTCTCTTCCCGCCGTTTCATACGGATTTTGGGATGAATATCCATCTCCGCGGGCGTGTGACCATCAATGCCGGCGTATGCATGCAGGATCAGGGCGGGATCACCATTGAAGACGGTGCCCTGATCGGACACCATGTTGTCCTTGCCACATTGAATCATGATCTGGATCCGGCGAAACGGGGCGATCTTCACCCGGCGCCTATCCACATTGGAAAGAACGTGTGGATCGGAGCAAACGCCACCATCCTTCAGGGTGTGACGATTGGAGACGGAGCAATTGTGGCGGCTGGGGCCGTTGTGAATAAAGACGTTCCGGCAAACACGGTAGTAGGCGGCGTTCCCGCGAAAATCATACGGGAGATAGGGGGGCGAACAGCATGAAGAATAAACGGATGAAACTGATAGCTTTCTGTCTTGTCTCTTGCCTGGTTCTTTCCGGGTGCGGCATGGCAGATGCAAGAGACAGCTACAGCCAAAACGTCAGTGCAGCAACCGGGAAGGAAGCTATGGAAACGGCATTGCAGTCGGGAGGAGAAGCAGCCATGCACACATATTCGACACAGGAAATCCGGGTACAAAACGGCGACCTCAGAATCTATGGGATCGCCTATGTGCCGGACACGGACGGAAAAATGCCGCTGGTGATCTTCTCCCACGAGCTGGGGAATGACCATAGCTCCGGCGTGCGCTATGCCGAGAGGCTTGCGGAGGCCGGATATGCAGCGTATGTCTTTGATTTCTGCGGCGGCACGGTCGGCGGAAACAGGAGCGACGGAAGCAACAAGGGCATGTCGATCCTGACGGAGGCCTCCGATCTGACGGCAGTGCTGGAGTCCGCCAAGTCATGGGACTTTGTGGACCCGGGCAAAATCGTCCTTCTCGGCGGCAGCATGGGCGGGCTTGTCACCACCGTCGTCGGGAGCACGCACCAGGACGAGATCGCCGGCATGATTCTCATGTATCCTGCGCTGTCCGCAAAAGTTGACGGCGGCATGGAGAAGTATCCCACCAAAGACGACGTTCCGGAAGACATCAGTTTGTTTGGCGGATGGGTCCACGTAGGGAAAAACTATATCACCGATCTGTGGGACGTGGATTTTGACCGGCTGCTCTCCTCCTATCAGGGCCATATGCTGCTCCTGCATGGCGACAGAGACAACACCGTCCCGATCTCCTGGTCAGAGCATGCTAAAGAAATCATCCCGGACTGCGAGTTCTATGTGATCAAAAACGGCGGCCACGAGTTCTTCGGCCAGCCGTTCGAGGATGCAATGACTTATATCTTGCCCTATCTGGATGCACAACTGAAAAGCGAGAAAACAGAAAGCGAGGAGACTGATACCATGCTTCAGATGAAGATCGGGAACACGGAGGTTTCCGTGGATTGGGAAGAGAATGAATCTGTCGAGGCCCTGAAGGAATTGTGCCGGGATGGCTCTTTGACGATTTCAATGTCCATGTACGGCGGCTTTGAGCAGGTCGGTTCTATCGGACAGAGCCTTCCCAGGAACGACCGCCAGACGACGACGCAGGCCGGTGATATCGTTCTGTATTCCGGCAATCAGATCGTCGTCTTCTATGGCTCAAATTCCTGGGCTTATACCAGACTCGGCCACATTACGGACAAGAGCGCGCAGGAGATGGCGGAGCTGCTGGGCGGCGGCGACGTAACGATCACGATCGGGTGAGGGCGGCAAAGTATGAAAATCCTGATTTTGAATGGCAGCCCCCATTTGGATGGGGCCACATCGGATATGGTAAACGCTTTCGCGGAAGGTGCGAGAGAGGCCGGACACGAAGTCGTTCCCGTGAATGTTGCCCATAAGAATATCAGAGGATGCATGGCCTGCGAATACTGTCGGAGCAGGGAAAAGGGTGTTTGTGTTCAGAAGGATGATATGCAGGAGATCTATCCGGAGATCCTGTCCGCAGACATGGTGGCCTTCGCTTCCCCAATCTATTACTTCACATTGTCGGCACAGCTGCAGGCTGTGATCCATCGTACTTATGCCATCGATATACCAAAGAACGTAAAGAAGGTCGCACTGATCATGAGCTCTGGAAGCAAGTTCGTATACGGAGCTGCCATTACGGAATACTTCCAGTCGATCGTTGAGTATTGGGGTGTGGAAAACGCAGGGATCTTCACGGCGAATGGGAGGCAGAACAAGTCGAAAAAGAAAAGGCTGGAACTGTATCGCTTCGGTAAATCACTGTAGAACATTGCCCACTTCTATAGAAAAGGCATTTTCTGGAAGCCCTGCCCCGGGGCTATCAGCGTTCTGCAATCTCAGCAGAAACCTAATAAAGAAATCAACGCCCCATCTCAGGCTTTTCCGCCATAGGTGGGCGTTCTTCGACTGAAATTGCTGCCTTTTCACGTCCGTATACCCTGATCACTTTAAGAGTAAAACTCTCCGATTGAATTCAAATCAATAATACAAGGGGAAAGTCTATCAGCTGGGATAGGCTCGCTTGACGTTTCCAGGTACGTTACGCACCCCTTGCCTTTTTGCGCCCATTTTTGAATTTGATCGGAGGTTTCTTTATGAATAAAACCCTTTCTTTTCTTCTCGGTATATTGCTTGTGGTCGGCTTGCTTTCTGCAAACGCAGGTTCAGCGCTTGCAGATTCCGTACCGGAAAACAAAAAACTTCATATTGTGACTACTATCTTCCCGGTATACGACTGGGTTATGAATGTCCTCGGCGATCAGGCTGACAGCGCAGAGGTGACGATGCTGCTGGATAGCGGCGTCGATCTGCACAGCTATCAGCCCACGGTGGAGGATATTGTGAAAATCGCCGGCTGTGATCTGTTTATCTATGTGGGCGGAGAGTCTGACGAATGGGTTGACGACGCGCTGGCAGAGGCGATCAACAAGGACATGGTCGTGATCGATCTGCTTGATATCCTCGGCGATAAGGTAAAGGAAGAAGAAATCGTGGAGGGGATGGAAGCGGAGCACGAAAATGACCACGATCATGAGGAAGATCACGACCACGAAGAAGATCACGACCACGAAGAGGACGAGACCGAATACGATGAGCACGAATGGCTCTCCCTCAAGCACGCCGATACACTTTCCGGAGTCTTTGCCGACACGCTTGTACAGCTGAACACGGCAAATGCGGACAGCTATCGGGCCAATGCAGCTGCATACGCGGAGAAGCTGGATGCGCTGGATGCGCAATACAGAGCCGCTGTGGATGCAGCGCCAGTGAAGACCCTGCTCTTTGGCGACCGCTTCCCGTTCCGCTATCTTACGGATGACTATGGTCTGGATTATTACGCCGCTTTTGTGGGCTGCTCGGCTGAGACGGAAGCCAGCTTTCAGACGATCATCTTTCTGGCAAACAAGCTCGACGAGCTTGGCCTGCCCGCAGTTTTGCAGATCGAGAGCGCGGACGGAAGCATAGCCTGCACGATCGTGGAGAATACAAAAAGCCGCGATCAACAGATCCTGACGCTGGACTCCATGCAGTCCGTCACGGCAAAGAATGTCGCGGCAGGTACAAGTTATCTCGCCGTCATGGAGAAGAATCTGGATGTGCTGAAAGCAGCTCTGGGCTGAGGAGGACGTATGGCGCTTATCACCTGTCGGGATCTGTGCCTCGGTTATGACGGCCGGGAGATCCTGCATGACTTATCCTTTGAAGTAAACAGCGGTGACTATCTCTGCATTGTCGGGGAAAACGGCTCCGGCAAGAGTACCCTTATGCGGACGATTCTTGGCCTCCAGCATCCGCTTTCGGGTCAGATCCTGACAGGTGACGGGCTGCGCCGTACGGAGATCGGCTATCTGCCGCAGCAGACACCGGTGCAGAAAGATTTTCCGGCCTCTATTTGGGAGGTCGTACTCTCCGGATTTGAGGGAGGCTGCGGCCTGAGGCCCTTCTACACCAGGGCGGAGAAGCAGCGGGCGGCGGAGAATATTTGCGCCATGGGGATCGAAGCGCTGACCGGGCGCTGCTACCGGGAGCTCTCCGGCGGCCAGCAGCAGCGGGTTCTGTTGGCCCGTGCCCTCTGCGCGACCAATAAGCTGCTCTTTCTGGACGAGCCCATTTCCGGCCTCGACCCGAAGGTCACGGCGGAGATGTATGAGCTGATCGAGAAACTCAATCGGGAGCGGGGCATCACCGTCATCATGATCTCCCACGACATCGGCGCGGCGCTGCGTTATGCCAGCCACATCCTCCACATCGGAGACCGGGTGTTCTTCGGCACAAAAGCGGCCTATCTCGAAAGCGGGATCAGCGTTTCGTTTACGGAAGGGGGCAAGGGCTGATGGCGGCAATTTTGGAAAAGCTGACGCTATACATGCAATATCCCTTCGTGCGCTATGCCCTGACAGTGAGCGTGCTGATTTCTCTGTGCTCTTCTCTGCTGGGCGTGACGCTGCCTCGTAACCCTGCTCTTTGCCTCCGCATGCGGGAAATCAACGAGTGCGCCTGTCGTCACCACAGAGACGGCTGCGCCCGCGTCGGTCAACGCGGTGGATGTGGATCTGACAAAGCTCAGCAGCACGATGGTCTACTCCGAGGTCTATGCCATGATGAGTGAGCCGGAGAATTATATTGGTAAAACAGTGAAGATGCACGGCAGTTTTGCTACACAGGAGTATAACGGGCAGCGGCTCTATGCCTGCATCGTGCAGGATGCCACCGCGTGCTGCGCGCAGGGGCTGGAATTTGAACCGGAAAGCACGCTATCCTATCCGGACGATTACCCGGAGCCTGGGACAGAGATCACCGTGATCGGAACCTTTGACTCGTACAGAGAAGAAGCTGACGGGAATACCTATATTTACCTCGTCCTGAGAAATGCACAGATGGTATAACAAAAGAGAGCCGGTACCGCGTAAAAAACGGTACCGGCCATGGTTGTGTCAGTATTGTGCGCGCGGAGGCTGCTGTCGAAGGAATCGGCTATGGCAGTCTCATCTCGGCCAGCAGCTCATAGATGAAATCGTCATCAGGGGGCTGCTGGCCTTGCGTTTCTGCAGTTCCAGCAGGATTCATAGGACTTTCACTCTCCTCGTGTTCATCAAATACGTCAATGACGCAAACCACGAGACAAGAGGATAGCACAAATTTGCCGTTTGGGCAAGCCCAGAAAAACCCGCATATCAGGCGGGGACAGCAGGGAGACAAACCGAAAGAAAAAACCGAGTTGCAAATCGTTGCTGTATAAGGCATAATAGCCAAGAAAGACAATCCGTGTGGCTTTTCGAGGGATAAAAACCAATGCGAGACTTCAAAATAACCAGAATCTTTTTTATAAAGAAAGAGAAGGCGGCAGCTTTGCTGCTGCTCTTCTCCAATCTGCTTATCTGCCTGATGCTGTGGATGGAGCATACCTATGATAGGGTCAGGTTCGATCAGATCCTTTTCCTGCTGAAATCTTCTTCGACAGGCGTCCACGGCGCTCTTTCGGCAAGCGCCGCATTCCATGTCGGCGCCATCTCCGTGGGGGTTACTGCTTTGCAAGCGGTACTGTGTTTATACCTGTCAGGAAAACGCACATCAAAGAATCTGAAATTCCAATACGTTCAAAAGCACATACTGTCTGCAACATCCGCGATCTTTTTTATCACGCTTGCGGTTTTCAGTATTCGCATGGATATTATACCGTATCTGAAAGCTGACGCCACGGACTCCACCTTCATTCAGACGCACTATGTGAAACCGGACAACAGCATCCTGCAATTTCCGGAGCAGAAGCGCAATTTGATTTACATCATTCTGGAGTCCATGGAGTGTACCTATGCGGACCCGGCAGCCGGGGAATCAATTACAGCATGCTATATTCCCGAACTGAAATCCCTGGCGGAAAACAACGTGAATTTCTCTCATACCAGTGGCTTTGGCGGAGCCCTCTCTTTTCCCGGAACTACCTGGACAGCGGCCGCTATGGTGGCGCAGACTTCAGGCGTTGTTATCAAGGTCTCTCTCAAGGCGGATACCTACGGAGCAGGGGACGTGTTTCTCCCCGGGGTCACCTCCATAGGACAGTTTTTAGATGAGCGGGGATATAACCAGGTCTTGCTCTTAGGGTCCAACGCGGAATTTCATGGGCGCGAGATTTATTTTACAGAGCATGGCAATTACAGTATTCTTGACACCGACGCACTGAAAGCGGCCGGACGTCTGCCGGCGGATTATAACGAATGGTGGGGGTTTGAAGATGAAAAGCTGTTTTCCTATGCCAAAGAGGAACTGACCCGTCTCGCGGCCGCGGGAGCGCCGTTCAATTTTACGATGCTTACGGCGGATACGCATTTCCCGGATGGCTGTCATTGTGACCTGTGCGAGGATCTTTACGAGGAACCTTATGCCAATGTCCTGGCCTGCTCCTCGCGGCAAGTGAATCATTTTATTGAATGGATCAAAGAACAGCCCTATTATGAAAACACCACCATCGTCATCAGCGGCGACCACCTGACGATGGATGCCGGATTCATGGCTCAGGTCAATCCAAATTATACCAGAACGATCTATAACTGCTTTATTAACTCCGCGGTAAAACCGGTGAAAGAGAAAAATCGGCAGTTTGGAACGTTTGATCTGTATCCCACAACGCTGGCTGCGCTGGGCGTAGAGATCAAAGGTGATCGGTTGGCACTGGGCACAAATCTGTTTTCAGACAGAGAAACATTGACCGAACAATTCGGTTATACGCATCTGGTTGGAGAACTGCAAAAGCAGTCGGACTTCTATGATAAAGAACTGCTTCTGCTTGAAAACTGACGCAGGGCCTCAAACCGTTTCATGCTTCATCGAACTGCATCGCTTTGCGCGGAAAAATATCGTTTATATGTCCCTGTGTAACCTTATTTCTCTGACTACGTCTTATCTACAGGACTGATCAGGAAGATGTGATGACAGGATTATGAAAGCGGACAACATCGATCTGCTGTTTTCACAATATTATAATGAGGCGCTGCTGTTTACGATTTCTCTGTGTCGGAACCGGACCGTGGCGGAAGACATCGTATCCAATGCGTTTTTCAAAGCGCTGACGCTGTCCGATGATTCGATCCGCGATTTTAAGCCCTGGCTCCTCACTGTCTGCCGGAATGAGTTTATCAGTATCTGCCGGAAAAACAGCCGCTTTACCGGCGAGGAAATCCCGGAGGATCTGGCGGATGACCGTGAAGAAGTGATCGAGAGCATCATTCGCAAGGAAGAATACCGCTCCCTGTACCGTGCGATCGAATTGCTGCCGGAAACGCAGAGGGAAGCCGTATTGCTTTTTTATTTCTCGGGACTGCCCATCAAAACGATCGCAGAAGTCACCGGAAAAAGCGAGACGAACATAAAGGTCCTGCTTTGCAGGGCCAGAGAGAGACTCAGGAAAATCATGGAGGAAGAGCTATGAACTTTGAAGAAGCCTATCAGAAGCTGCGTGAAGGGACCGCGACAGATGAGGAAGCAGCCTTCGTGGCGCGCGAGTTGGAAAATGTTCGAAAGATCAGTGCAATCCTGGATAATCCCGCCCTGTCCGATCCGGGGATCGGCCGCGCCGAGGCCGCAGTGGTACAGAAAGCCAGAAATAGCTTCAATCGGAAGACTCTGATCCGCACCATTATAATTGTGCTTTGCAGCCTGCTGGCTGTTGCGGCAATCATCTGTGCGATCTTGTTTATTCCTTCAAATATATCCGCCGCGGGCAAGCAGAAATATTCAAAGGATCAGGCTGTTGACAGAGCATATGCCTGCCTGGTCGAGCAGGTCGGAGAAGAGCAGGCGCAGCATTTTTATGTGGATTACGCACATCGTCATCTGCGCTATGTCGGCAACATCTTCGACGCGATCTATGTTTATAAGGTGGAATATGAAGATGTGTACGGCCGGGAGTATGAGATCGAGGTCAACAGCAATTCCGGCTATGCTGTGATTCGGGATGTTGATCTCGGCTAATGAAAAAAGATGTTCTTTCGTGCTGTAACCTTTTCCGTGCTTTCGCGTCAACTATATGAAAGCACAAAACGAAAGGAGCATGAACATGAACACCAGGAAGAACCTGACAACAGAACAGGCGCTGGGTCGCGCGCTGGTCTATGCGCGGATTGAGAATGAAGATCCGCGCTGCCTTTTCAGCAATTACAAGGACGGACTGTGCCATTTCGTCGTAACAACGGCCTACCTCAAATACGAATTCTATGTGAATACCGAAGACGGTACTGTACTGGGAATCGACACGCAACCGCTGCTGTATCCTGAAGCCCTGTTTTTCTGCGAGTACGACAATGACTCACAGCCTGCAGTGGCATGACCGAAACGGATAGAGGAGAATGACTATGAAGAATATCAAGAAGATTATTTTGATTGTACTGGTTTTTGCATTCGTTTTTACCGGGTGCTGCTTTATCTTCGGAAGCAAGGAAAAAATCGGGAAGGATGCGGCGCTTGAAATTGCGCTGAAGGACGCTAAGCTTACTCCTGAGCAAGTCTCTGATATTGACATCGAGTTGGAGCGGGGGCTTTTCCATTCCGCCCGGTATGAGATAGACTTCGAAAGCGGAAGAACGGAGTACGAATACAGAATTGACGCCTATACAGGGGAAATCATCTCATCTAAGACAGATTGAGCAGGAGTAACATCCCATAGAAACTCTCCTTATATAAGATTTGGTGGACTCCGGAACGGAGCCCACCATTTGTTTTGCCGCGTTTCAGAACATGGCGACAGGGGATTTGATCGCTGGTTTGGATGACGTCTGCAATGTTCGTGGCCACATGCTGTTCAGGATTCTTCCCAAACTTCGGCACGAACAGGACGGTGGCGTTTTCCTCACCTGCCCGCTGCTGGCGGCGAACAGAACATTTCCGGCATTTCGGGCTGCGTAAAGCTAAGCTGTGCGGGACAGTCTTTTCCCGTCTTCGCGGGATTTACCGAGCTTCACCAGCTTCTTCGCGGAGGTCTCGCCGAGCCGTTCTTTGAGAGGGTCACGGCTGCCGCTCCGGTTCTAAGCTGCGACAGCCGCACGAAGCTCTCTGCTGTCAAGCATGCGGCAGAGCTCCAGGCAGTCGGAGATGTTGATGTAGATCTGGATATTGGCTGTCATGCGCTGACCCTTCGGTCTGCTCTTGTCATAGGCGCAGAAGGTCAGGTGAACCTTTGTTATAATCCCGCATCCTTGAGAGAACTCGATCAGAGCATCGTTCTTCTTGAGTTCATCAGAAGGACGATTACGACGCCATCGCAGATAAAATCCTCCGGCTCCGGGACATGCGAAAGCAGGACGAGGTCGACAGCGTGGTCAAGGATGAACAGATGCTCCTCGCCGCCGACGCATTAGCCGGAAGTGAGGAGCCTTGATTTGTCTATTCAACTGGAATTTGTATCAGAGTTTCAACTTGGCAATGAGTTCTCCGCCATCCATTTCTCCTGTTTCCTTGAAGCCATAAGAACGGTATAGTTGACGAGCAACGGTATTTTCAGGTTCATAAGACAGCCAGCAGTATTCAGCCTCTCCGCAGGGAAATGATTTTATGAAATCTAATGCAAGCTGAACAGCTTCTTTCCCAAATCCACTATTCTGATAAGCCTTATCAATCATCAGACGCCAAAGATTATAGTTCCCTTTTGCAATAGCAGGTGCATCGATCCAATAATCGTCTACATCGAAACCAATCATCAAAAATCCAACCGGCTTATCATCGTCATATATACCAAACGGAAATGCATGGCCGTTTCCTGTGATTGCGGTGTATGCTTCGATTATACTGACCTCATTGCTTGCAACAAAACCTTTCTGTGATTCTGATACAGTCAGTTTAAGGATTTCCCAGACATTTTTGCCATTCACTTTTTCTAAACGAAGCATACAATACTACCTCACGATTTCCGAGTTGTCGCCCTGACATCTAAATCACAGCCACAACCTGCCGTTACCCAAATCACTAACTCAACCCTACGCAAAAACATCTAAACCGGCCACTCAACCCTATGACATCGAAATGGCCTACTTAACCCTCCGACAGGAGCGATTGACCTGTTCTGAAAGAGCGATTTTTACGGTCAAATCATCTCCCCGGCACGGATGCCCAGATGCCAGAAAAGCCCGGAAATACGGCGCTTTTTTGCGGTCAGTCCTTAACTCGTGACATCAATACTACCGTCTCGACGTGCTTGGTGCGCGGGAAGAGGTCAAAGGCCACGGCTTCCCGCAGTGTGTAACCCAGCCCCTGAAAACCCAGGATATCCCGCGCGAGGGTGGACGGGTCGCAGGAGACATAGACAATGCGCTCCGGCAGCATGGAGGCGACAGCGAGGACGGCGTTCTCCTGCATGCCCTTTCGGGGCGGATCTACCACCACGACCCTGGGTCTGAGCCTGCGGTCGGCCAGCATCTGCGCGGCCTGTCCCGCGTCGGCACAGAGGAATTCGGCGTTTTCTATGCCGTTGCGGATGGCGTTTTCTTTTGCGTTTTTGATCGCCTCCGGCACGATTTCCGCACCGATCACATGTCCCGCCTCCCGCGCAAGGCAGAGCGTGATCGTACCCGCGCCGCAGTAGAGATCGAAAGCGAGGTCGTCCGCCGTGAGAGCCGCGAAGCGCAGAACCTTTTGATAGAGCCGCTCAGCCTGGGGCGGATTCACCTGAAAGAAGGCCTGGGGCGCAATATCAAAGGTGAGACCGCAGAGGCTGTCTCGAATGAAACCCTTGCCCCAGAGCGTGTAAAAGTCCCCGGCGAGGACGGTATTTCCCGCGGTCTTGTTTACATTCAGGACGATCCCTGTCACCTCCGGGCAGGCGCTGCGCAGCGACTCCACCAGCGCTGCGGTCCTGTCGCCGAAGCCCTTTCGCGCCACGATGCAGAGGAGCCGGTCCTCGCTGTGTACAGCGCGGCGGCTGTAGAGATGGCGCACAAGCCCTGTCCCGCTTTCCTCGTCATAGGGGGCAAGGCCGTTTGCGTCCATGAACGATGTGAGCGCGGAGGCCGCGCGGTGGGTCATTGCGTCCTGAATTCTGCAGCGATCTACAGGGATGATCTGGTGGCTGCGTTCCCGATAGAAGCCGGAGACAGATCGCCCTTCGCTGCGGCCGATAGCCAGTATGCCCTTATTGCGGTAGTCCTCGATCTGTTCACTGCCGACAATCTCGGAGGCCGTAAGCTCCTGCTTTCCGATCCGGTGAAGAGCATCGTTGACCTTTTGGAGCTTGAAGCGCAGCTCCTCCTCATAGCACATGTGTCTGCAGTCGCAGCCGCCGCATCTGGCATAGACCGGACAGCCCGGATCGATCCGGGCAGGGGAGGGGACAAGGAGAGTCACCCCGCGCCCGTAGGCACAGGTTTTCTGTACCTTCAGAATACGGATTTCCCACTCTTCTCCCACGATCGTACCAGGCACAAAGACGGCCAGCCCGTCTGCGCGGGCGATACCGGAGCCGTCCGAGCTGTAAGCGTCGATGACGGCCCGTATGATTTGATTTTTATGAAGCATGTTTTCCATACGATTACAATAACATAGAAAACCGGAGAGTGCAAATCAAATTATCGGGATACAGGCAGCGGGTGCGAACAGCGCCGGGACTGACGCGAAAAGTTTTTGCATAATTAAAAACGAATTGCAGATAATAGCTCTGCAAATACCGATAGGAGGATGGAAATGAAAAGATCTTTCGTATATCTGATCCTTGCCCTGGCGCTGAGTCTTCTGCTCTGCGGCTGCGGCAGCATGACGGAGGACGGCCGCGTGGCCTCTTCTCCCTGGCCCGATGTGACGACGCCGATTCTGCCCACGCCGAGCCCCATGGTCAGCGCTGCGCCGACCTCGGAAGCGCGTGAGAGCGCCGCGCCGGACATGATGAGCGCTTCTCCCATGCCGGAGATGAACAGCGCCTCCCCGCGCCCGACTGAGCAGAACAGCTGATCTCCCCAAAGCCGTCCGATTCAATCGGGCGGCTTTGGCTTTTTTTTTAATGCCTGTGCGGCATGTCGCGTTAATCCCTTGCTTTTTGGTGACTGTTTGTGTTATAATTTAGTTTACGATAACTATGGAGGTCATGGCAATGTCGATTTGGAACGCTGTGCTGCTGGGCCTTATACAGGGGATTGCCGAGTTTTTGCCGATCTCCAGTTCGGGGCACCTTGCCATCGTCAACAATCTCTTCAAGCTCTCCAACATCTCGGAGGGCCATGCTCTCTTTCAATCGCTGCTGTATTTCGCGTCCCTCGTCTCGGTCTGCCTTGTATACGGTCCGGAGCTTCGCCTCATGGGGTACGAGCTTCTGTCCTTCGGCAACATGGGACCTCTCGCTGGGCAGGAACGGGCGCACTATCCGGCGGCCCGCTGTTTTTTCATGCTCTTGCTGGGGACGGTTCCGCTCTTTTTCGCGCTGCCTTTCAACAGCAGGATTGAAGCGCTCAACGACCGGGATATTTTTATCGGCATCATGCTGATCCTGACGGGCTGTCTTCTCTATGTCTCCGAGCGTATGATCCCGGGGACAAAGAACGAGAAGAGCATGTCCGTGACGGATGCGCTTATCATCGGCCTTTGCCAGAGTGTATCGACCATCCCGGGACTCTCCCGCACAGCCGTGACCATGACGGCTGGAGTAGCTGTGGGGCTGCGCCGTGATTTCTCGGTGAACTTCTCTTTTTTGCTGAGCATCCCGGCCATCTTCGGCGCTGCGATCCTCTCCTTCGGCAGGGCTGTGCGTGACGGGATCGACTGGCACAGCGTCCCCGCTTATCTTGTAGGCACCGCGGTAGCCCTGATCACAAGCGTCGGCATCATCCACATCATGCGGTACATAAGCAGGAAGGGCAGATTCGGCAGCTTCGCATACTACTGCTGGGTCGTCGGCGTCCTGTCCGTCATCCTGCACCTCATATTCTAATCCTTGAAAGGGTAAAGTCTCATGGCACAGAATAAAACCAGCACCAAGAAAACGACAAAATCCAAAAGCGCCCCTGCTAAGAAGCGGAGCGCCAAACCGCAGAACATGATGCCTCCGGAACCGGTCGTACCCATCCGGCGGGAGATCGGCGGCGTGTTTTTCCTGTTTCTCACGCTCGTCATCATCATCAGCTATTTTAAGAACGAGGGGGCCTTTGTCCAGTTCTTCTCCGACATTGTCAGGGGCTTTGCCGGCTGGGGATACTGGATCACGGCTCCCGTCTTCCTGCTCATTTCGTACGTCCTGTTTTTCCACCGGGGAAGACCTGTCGTCCTACGGAGCATCTGCGCTTTTCTGATCCCGATCTTCGTGGCGGCGATCGTGAGTATCTTTGAATACCGCTATGATTTTGGCCGGGGGGATCTCGTCGATATGGCGGATCTTCTGTTTGAGCAGGGAAAAAGACTGGAGAGCGCCGGCGTGTTCGGCGGCCTGATTGCCATCGGGCTCGAGCGTGCGCTGAGTGTCTGGGGCGCGATCCCGGTGCTGGTGATTCTGACGCTCGCCTGCGGGATCTATGCCTGCAGCGGCAGCGTCAAGAAGACTGCGGACCGCGTAAAGATCCAGATGCAGGCCCAGTATGATCCCTCCATGTACGAGAACGCGCTCACGCCCATCTCTGCCGTAACCCAGAGCCTTGCCCAGAACAAGGCGCGGAAGATCGAGCGCGTGGAGCGCGGCGCTTATAGCGCGGATATCCCCCTCGGGGAGGATGACGCCATGAGTCTGCTGGGCAAAAACGACATCCCGCTCGGGACCGATGCCGCGGCTCCCAAGCCGCGCCGGAAGCCCAAGATCACGGTCGTTGGTGAGAAGAAAACCGCCGATGTGCCGCCAATGAGCGCAGAGGAGGCCGCCGCTCTCGCGGGGATCGACCTCAAGAGCTTCGACGAGGCGAAGACCACCACCCGCGCAAAGAAGGAAAAAGGCGTCAGCGTCAAGCCTGCCGCCCGGTCCGCGACGGTTTCTGCAGAGATTTCCGATCCTCCCAGGATCCAGCGCCTCAGCCGGGACGAGCTGAATGCCGAGACACAGGCCGTGGCCGCGGTCATCAACACGACCGAGGATGCACCCGACTATGTTTTCCCGCCGGTGGACCTTCTGCGGAGCGGAACCGCCGCCTCCGGCGACAGCCGGGAGGAGATCCTGGTCAACAAGGAACGGCTCGAGGGCGCGCTGCACAGCTTCGGCATCGCGGCCGGCATCGTGGGGGTCATCCGCGGCCCCACCGTAACCCGCTATGATATTGAGCTCGAACAGGGTGTAAAGCTCTCGCGCGTCACGAATCTTGCCGGCGACCTCGCCCTCGCTCTCGGTGTTGTGAACGTTCGCATTGCTCCGATCCCGGAGAAGATCTCCACTGTCGGTATCGAGGTGCCGAACAAGATCGTTAGCACCGTATGCCTGCGCGATATTATCGACACACCCAAGTTTTCCACAGCGAAATCCAAACTCAGCTTTGCCCTCGGCAAAGACATCAGCGGCGAGGGGATCATCGGCAACATCGCGAAGCTCCCGCATCTGCTCATCGCCGGCACCACCGGCTCCGGCAAATCGGTGTGCATGAACTCGCTGATCCTGTCGCTCCTTTACAAGGCGCGGCCGGATGAGGTGAAGCTCATCATGATCGACCCGAAGATGGTGGAGCTTGGCATATATAACGGCATCCCGCACCTCTACGTTCCGGTCGTGACCGATCCGAAGAAGGCGGCCGGCGCCCTGCAGTGGTCGGTGGTGGAGATGCTCAAGCGCTACCGTCTCTTCTCCGAGATCGGCGTCCGAGATCTTGAAAACTACAACAAACACTGCCGCACGAAGGGGGAGGCCACGCTGCCCCAGGTCGTCATCGTGATCGACGAGCTGGCAGACCTTATGATGATCGCCTCCAAAGAGGTGGAGGAGAGCATCTGCCGTGTGGCCCAGATGGGCCGCGCCGCCGGCATGCACCTCGTGATCGCCACCCAGCGCCCCTCGGCAGACGTGATCACGGGCCTCATGAAGGCCAATATCCCGTCCCGCATCGCCTTCGCGGTATCCTCCACACTTGAAAGCCGTATCATCCTTGACCAGGGCGGCGCCGAAAAGCTCATCGGCATGGGCGACATGCTCTTCTCGCCCGTCGGCGTAGGCAAGCCTATCCGCATCCAGGGCGCCTATGTCTCGGATGAGGAGAGGGAAGAGGTCATCCAGTTCATCAAGGAGAACACGGGTGAATCCCAGCGCAACACCGAGATCGAGGAGTTTATGAACAAGGCGGCCGAGGACAAGGGCAGCGGGGATTCCGGCAGCTCCGCCAAAGAGGAGAAGAGCTCCTCGGGGTATGACGAGATGCTGCCCCAGGCGGTCGAGGTGGTGCTGGAGACCAAGTCCTGCTCGGTGTCCATGCTTCAGCGCCGCATCAAGCTCGGCTATTCCCGCGCTGCGCGTATCGTGGACCAGATGGAAGAGCTCGGCGTGGTCGGCCCCTATGAGGGGGCAAAGCCCCGCTCCGTCGTGGTAGACCGGGAGGGCTGGGAAGCCATCCGCGCCCAGTACGGTCTGGGCGGTGATGATATGGCCCTTGCCGCAGAGATGAGCGAGGACGCGTCGCTCGACTACGATAATTGATTTGAGGATTAGTGATGGATAAGCTTTCTCCCAGGCTCCCTGCAAGAGATGTGAACCAGATGAATATGCTCGCGCTGGCACATGTGGGCGACGCCGTTTATGAGCTTCTGGTGCGCGGCATGCTCTGCTGTGAAAAGCATGGCTCCGTCATGCAGCTTCACCGGCACACTGTGGAGAGGGTCCGGGCAGAGGCCCAGGCCGAGAGCGCTGAAAAGCTCCTCCCGCGACTGACGGAGGAGGAGCTTGCCGTCTATAAGCGCGGCCGCAACACCAAGGTCAACTCCGTGCCCCATCATGCGGATGTGGCGCAGTACCACGCCGCTACGGGCCTGGAGGCACTCTTCGGCTGGCTGTACCTGCAGGGAAAAACAGAGCGCATAGGCGAGCTTTTCGCCGTGATCTCGGAGGAATGAGACATGCCGCTTGACGCCATTTGCCTCTCCGCCCTGACGCGTGAGCTCTCAGAAAAACTCGAGGGCGCGAAAATCGACAAAATCCAGCAGCCGGAGCGCGACATGGTCCTTTTTGCCTTGCGGGGGAGAGGGGAGAACATAAAGCTCCTGCTTGCAGCCGGAAACGGAAATGCACGGGTCCATCTCACCAGAGCCGTCTTTGAAAACCCGTCCGAGCCTCCCATGTTCTGCATGCTCCTGCGGAAACACCTGATGGGGGCGCGTATCCTCTCTGTACAGCAGCCCGCCTGTGAGCGCATCTTGAAGCTGGAGCTCGAAACCCGGGATGATCTCGGCCTGGAGGGGCACAAGACCCTGATCGCGGAGCTCATAGGCCGCAGCGCCAATCTCGTCCTGGTGGACGCTGACGGGCGTATCCTGGACTGTATGCGGCGCATGGACTTCGGCGGGGACGAACTTCGTCGCATGCTGCCCGGTATGTTCTACCGCGACCCGCCAAAGCAGGAGAAGCCTGCCTTTCTCACCTGTGATCGGGATCAGACGAGAGCGCTGCTCGAGGCGGCAGATAAGGGGAGACCCATCGACAAGTGGTTGCTGGAGAGCTTTGCAGGTCTGTCCCCGCTCGTCTGCAGGGAGCTTGCCTTTCGCTGCCGGGGGGACTGGTCACTTCTGCCCGAGATGCTGGACGCCTTCCGGGAGAGCGTGGAGGCGGGGGAGCTGCGCCCATACCTCTATTATGACGGGAACAAACCCCAGGATTTCAGCTTCCTCCGTTTGACTCAATATGGGGACGCCCTGCGCTGTGAAGAGGCGGAGAGCTTTTCCGCACTGCTGGACAGCTTCTATTCCGGCCGCGACCGGCTGGAACAGCAGAGACGGCGCAGCCATGAACTGCTGAAAACGGTACGCACCCTGCGGGACCGCCAGCAGCGAAAGCTGATCGCCCAATATGCAGAGCTGAAGAAGAGCGAGGACCGGGAGGGCGTCCGTAAAACGGCAGAGCTCATCAAGGCAAATCTCTACCGCATCAAGAGAGGGGACCGGGTCCTGCGCTGCGAGGATTACTACGAGCCGGACTGCCCCGTAATCGAGATCGCGCTCGATCCTCTCAAAACCCCGCAGCAGAACGCCGCCGCTCTCTTTAAGGACTACAATAAGCGCAAGGCCGCAAATGAGCATCTCACAACGCTCATTACCGAGGGAGAGGCGCAGCTCGACTATCTCAACAGCGTGCTGGAACTGATTGGCGAGGCGGAATCGGAGAAGGATCTCACAGATCTCAGGCGCGAGCTTGTGGATACCGGCTATATCAAAGAGACCCGCGGGAAGAAACGTGAAAAAACAAAGCCCCAGGCTCCGCTTCGCTTTGTCTCCTCCGAGGGGAGAGAGATTCTCGTAGGCCGCAGCAATTTACAGAATGACGAGCTTAGCACAAAGCTCGGCCGTCGTACCGATCTCTGGCTGCACACCCAGAAGATTCACGGGAGTCATGTGCTTATCCGCTGTGAGGGGGAGCTGCCGGGAGACCGCTGTATCGAGGAAGCCGCGACGATCGCGGCTTACTACTCCCAGGGGCGCGGGGCGGGGAAAATACCGGTGGACTATACCATGCTGAAAAACGTGCGCAAGCCCTCCGGCTCTCTCCCGGGCAAGGTGATCTATGTCGATTACAAAACCGTCCTTGTCCAGAGTGACGAGGAGCTTGTGAACAGACTCAGGGTGAAATAAACACTCGAACAGGGCAGAGGGTGGAAAAAACCGCCGTTAAAACAAGAGTCAAACTCCTGAGCGTGCTGCCGGCGCTGCGTCTTTGTACTGTCGCGCTGCCGGGCATGGTCTGGGCGGAGGCTCTTCCCATGGCCGCGCAGGAGTGTGTGGTGCCGTACCGCCTGGCGGACTCGGCGGACGGCGCGGAATATCCGAACCCGGAGATCATCGAGGCGATACAGGATTCCCAGAGGGGATAAAAAACGTTGCTGCGGCAAGAAGACGAGTATCGGGGCCGAAGCCCCAGGCGACCCGGCAGAGAGATCCATATTCATACAAATATCCCTGGCGAATTCGTCACATTCGTACGTTTTTCGCCAGGGATTTCTCTACAATGTTAAATGATTCCAAGCAGCCTACTTTACGATCTCGTGCTTGCCGGACGGTTCCCGTTTCCTCTCCGAAAGGTCCCATTTGTACCATTTGCGCGGCAGCTTGGAGGCGATCACCACGGCGATGCAGCCCGCAAGGATGCCGACGATCATCCCGGCGAGGACGTCGCTGGGGAAGTGGACGCAGAGATAGATCCGCGCGATACCCATCAAAACGGCAAAGAGCAGCGAGAAGAATTTCACCCGCCTGTTTCCCAGTATAAAGGCCGGCGTCATACAGCCGAAAGCGGCGGTCGTGTGGCCGGAGGGAAAGCTCTTGTCGCTCTCCGTATTCTGACCGACGGTCAGCCAGAACTTATAGAAGATACTGTCCTGGTCCACATAGGGGCGCGGCCGGGCGATAAAAACCTTGAGGCATAGGTTTGTGACGGCGAAGCCGATCGTAAGCCCCAGGAGCATGGCTGTGCCGAAGCGCCGAGTGGGACGGTAAAACAGCAGCATCGCCGAAAGCAGGATCAGAAAGATCCCGCCCTTGCCGAGATAGGATACCCCTTCAAAGAACGGGGTGAAAAACCCGCCTGCGATCTCATAGAGCGAGTGGACGGCGGAGGTGATGGATTCATCAAAGTTCGCGAAAGTCTGATTGATCCACACTGCGGACGCGGTTATCTCCATATGCAATACCTCTGTTTCTTTTCTTGACTCGTATCATTCTATCATACAGGCGCCGAGATTTCCAGCCTGAATTGCATAACGCGCGCAAAAACGGAAGATACTACAGAAAACAGAGGAGGAGAAGTATGGGAAGAGAGAAAAGCATCCGTTTGATAGCAGCCATTATTGCGGCGCTCGCGGCCGTTCCGCTTTTCATGCCGCGGCACGCCGCGGCGGAAAGCGCCCGCGGGCTGGATCACCCGGAACTCATCACCGCAAAAAACACCCCGATAGAGGGTGTACTCCCGGCGAGGAATGGTGAGAGCGATGAAGTCTGCTTTGAAATCACCACAGAGCCGGTGAAGGGCAGTGTCGAACTCCTGGGGGAAGGACGCTTTGTGTATTCACCGCGGGAAAACAAAAAGGGGAGAGACTATTTCGGATACAGGACCGTCGATGCTGCGGGAAACCGGTCCGAAGAGGGGACTGTTCTGATTCGAATCAACAAAAAATAAAAACAGGGAGCATCCGCCGAGAGATGCTCCCTGCTTGTTATTCGATGGTTTTTCCGGTCCGCCGCTGATAATCGTCCAAAGCGGCCTGGATGGCCTCCTCCGCGAGGACGCTGCAGTGCATCTTGTAGGCGGGCAATCCGTCCAGCGCCTCCGCGACTGCCGCGTTTGTGAGTTTTTTTACCTCACGCAGCGGTTTGCCTTTGATAAGTTCAGTCGCCATGGAGCTGGAAGCGATGGCGCTGCCGCAGCCGAATGTCTCAAACTTTACGTCCTGAACAACGTCGTCCTCGATCTTGAGATACATCTTCATAATATCTCCGCATTTTGCATTGCCGACCTCGCCGATGCCGTTTGCATCCTCAATAACGCCGACGTTTCGCGGATTACGGAAATGATCCATCACTTTCTCACTGTATAAAGCCATGATGACTGCCTCCTTATAAAATGAACTGTTTCTTCCCGGTCATAAGATCCCGCCAGATCGGTGAGAAGCCGCGCAGATATTCTACAACTTCACCAACGGAACGGATGATCTCGTCGATCTCAGCCTCT
>CAMHEN010000026.1 GCA_946184165.1 uncultured Clostridia bacterium
CGTTGGTCTCGGGGACAAAGTCGCCCATGTCGTCAACATCGGCCAGGTACTCGGTGAGCGTCTCGCCGTTCACGGTCCAGGTGGCGGTGTCGAAGACCTTGAGTTCGCCGGACTCCAGCAGAGCCTGAACCTCGGCCAGCTTGTCGGCAGTGCCGGCGGCGGCGGCAGCCGCGTTAATCTCGGTCATCTTGACGGAGCCGGAGGCGAGGGAGCCGGTCCAGTCGGCCTCGATCGGCTCGCCGTTTGCAATGCAGGTCATGGCATGCTCCATGTAGGGAGCCCAGTCAATGCGGGAGGCGACGATGAAGGTGTTGGGGCAGGCATCGGCGGCGGAGCCGTTGTAGAACACGAAGGGGATACCGTTGGCCTCACACTCGGTGGGGGCGCCCATAGAGTCGGCGTGCTCGGAAATCAGAACACAGCCGTTGGCGATGAGCTTGGTGGCGCCTTCCTTCTCAAGGGTCGGATCATACCAGGAGTTGGTGAAGGTGACCTCCATGGTGGCGGAGGGGCAGACGTAGCGGACGCCGAGGAAGAAGGAGGTGTAGCCGGACTTCACTTCGGCATAGGGGAAAGCGCCGATGTAGCCGACCTTGGCCTGGTCCGCGGTGATGGCGCCGGCTTCGATCATCTCGTTGAGCTTGAGACCGGCAGCGACACCGCCGAGGAAGCGGCCTTCATAGATGGAGGCAAAAGCGTTGTGGTAGTTGTCAAGGCCGCTGGTGTGGGCCTGGGTGCCGGTGGCGTGGCAGAACTCGACCTCGGGGTACTCCTGTGCGACCTGCATGAGGAAGGGCTCGTGGCCGAAGGAGTCGGCAAAGATAAAGTTGCAGCCCTCGTCGATGAGCTCTTCAGCGGCGTCGGCGCACTCCTGACCTTCAGGGATGCCGGTTTTGAACAGGTACTCAACACCGAGCTTCTCGCAGGCTTCCCGCGCGGCGTTGATGAAGTTGAGGTCGTAGGTGGAGTTCTCGTCGTGCAGGAAGATGAAACCGGCCTTGACGGGCTCGGCAGCGGCGGCGCTGGGAGCGGAGACCGCAGCGAGAGCGAAGATCATGGTCAGAGCGAGGAGCAGAGAAAGGATCTTTTTCATGTTCATTCTCCTTGTAAAATAGTTTTGCGGGCACATGTCCGTATGAGGTGGAGGATATGGCGCTGCCATGACAAGGGCCGACAGATCCTCTCATGGCAGCGTCACCGCGAAATAAAAAAGGCACTGGCGCGGACGATCGGCGCCCGGTACCAATGCAAACTATACCAAAGGGTCAAAGAAAAAGCTTTGCCCTGTTGGGTGCTTCGATAGTCCGGTCATTTACGGCGTCCGGGTAGAAACTTCAAATCCATATCATTTGTTTATATCGAGAAGATATTCAATTGTTTCAAGCCTGGGATGGGTATAAAATACCAGCCTTTTCGCCAAAAGTCAACTGTAGTTCCTGTAAGAATTGGACAGAAGAGGAAAGCGAAATCTGTGGGTTTTGCACAAATCCAGTTTTTGGAGATAAAAACGGCAACGCCTTGCGCCGCAAGCACTTCAAGGTTTTAAATAGTTTCAGCCGAAGACGATGCCGCTGTCGTCCATCGAGACGATCCGGGCGAGGGATTCCACCCGCACGCCCTCGGCACGCAGCCTGTCGCCGCCGCCCTGGAAGCGCTTTTCAATGGCGGCCCCGGCGCCCACGAGGGTCGCCCCCGCCTGCTCCACCAGATTCTTTAAACCGATGAAGGCCGCCCCGGTGGCGAGAAAGTCGTCGATCAGCAGCACGCGGTCGTCCGGCGCGAGATAGTCCTTCGACACGACGACGGTGTTGGTGTTGCCGTGGGTGAAAGAGGGAACCTCCGTGCGGTAGAGGCGGTCGGAGATGTTTTTGGTTTTGCTCTTTTTGGCAAAGACCACGGGGCACTGAAACTCCAGCCCCACGAGAATGGCCATGGCGATGCCGGAGGCTTCGATGGTGAGAATCTTGTTGACGCCCGCGTCCCGAAACAGGCGGTGCCATTCCCGGGCCATCTCCTGCAGGAGCATGGGATCCATCTGATGGTTGAGAAAATTGTCGACCTTGAGGATGCCGCCCGGCAGCAGCCTGCCGTCACGCAGGATGCGCTGTTCCAAAAGCTCCATAGTGAAACCTCCGCTTTTTGATAGACTCTATATAGCACAAGGCGGGAAAAAATGCAAGGCAGGATTTGCGAAGCTGCGCCTTGTGCGTGCTGCAAACTTGCACCTTGGGCGGAAAGGTGCTATGATAGCGTCAGCTTTTTAAAGGAGATTTTTCTATGGATTACAAAGAGGCGCTGGCCTATATCAGCGGTGTGGAATTTTTCGGCTCGAAGCCCGGGCTCTCGCGCATCCGGGAGCTTTTGGAGAAGCTCGGCAATCCCCAGAAGGGGATGCGCTTTGTCCATATCGCGGGCACCAACGGCAAGGGGAGCTGCGCCGCCATGACCGCCTCCGTCCTGAAGGCGGCGGGCTGCAAGACGGGGCTCTATACCTCGCCCTACCTCTACCGCTTCAACGAACGCATGCAGATAGACGGCAAGGAGATCCCGGACGAGACACTCGCCGAGATCGTCACCCGCGTCAAGCCTGTCGCCGAAGCAATGGAGGACCACCCCACGGAGTTCGAGCTCATGACCGCCGTCGCCTTTCTCTGGTACCGACAGGAGGCCTGCGACGTGGTGGTGCTGGAGGTCGGCCTCGGCGGCCGCTTTGACGCCACCAATATCATCGACGCGCCGGTTGCCGCCGTCATCATGAACATCGGCCTGGATCACACGGCAGTGCTCGGCGATACGGTGGAGCAGATCGCCTTTGAGAAGGCGGGCATCCTGAAGCCGGGTACGGAGGCAGTCCTCTTCCAGCAGAGCGAAAGCGTCACCCGGGTAGTGAGAGAGCGCTGTGAGGAGCTCGGCGTGCCGCTGCACATTGCGGACTTCTCCGAGATCCGGAGTGAGTTTGACTCCCTCTACGGCCAGAGCTTTACATACAGGGGCGAGGCCTATGCCCTGCCGCTCCTGGGGGCGCACCAGCTTAAAAACGCCGCCGTGGTGCTGGAGCTTGCAGAGGTGCTGCGCCGCCGCGGCTTCAAGATCGAGCAGAACGCCCTGGAGCACGGGCTGTACGCGGTGCACTGGCCGGGCCGCTTCGAGCTTCTGAGCGAAGAGCCGCTCTTTGTGGTGGACGGGGGCCACAACCCCCAGTGCGCCCAGACGGTGGCGGAAAACCTGCTGCACTACTTCCCGGACAAGCGGCGCATCCTGCTGCTCGGCATCCTGCGGGACAAGGACTACGCGGGACTCACCGAGATCCTGGACCCCGCCGCGGACGAGTATATCTGCATTACGCCCGAAAGCCCCCGCGCCCTCCCGGCGGAGGAGCTGGCTGTCTTTCTCCGGCGCTATGAAAAGCCCGTCTCCGTCTGCGAAAGCATCCGCGACGGGGTCAGCCGCGCCCTCGACCGCTCGGACGATAACAGCGTCGTCTGCGCCGTCGGCTCCCTCTACTCCGTCGGCGAGATCCGCGCCTGCTTTGAGAAGTATTGAAGACGACGCAAAAAACCGGACTGCATATGCAGTCCGGTTTTTTTGTACGTATCGAATTACTTGAGTTCGACAGTGGCGCCGACGGCCTCGAGCTGAGCCTTGAGAGCCTCGGCATCTTCCTTGGAAACGCCTTCCTTGATCTTGGCGGGGACACCCTCGACCAGACCCTTGGCCTCGGCCAGGCCCAGACCGGTGATGGCACGGACTTCCTTGATGACCTTGATCTTCTCAGCGCCGAAGCTGGTCATGACAACGTCAAACTCGGTCTTCTCTTCGACGACGGGGCCGGCAGCGACAGCGGGGCCGGCGGCGACGGCGGCGGCGGAAACGCCGAAGGTATCCTCCAGCGCGTGGACGAGCTCGCTGAGCTCAAGAACGGTAAGGCCTTTGATCTCTTCGATCATAGCAGCGATTTTTTCACTCATTGTAATATCCTCCATTAAAAATTTGGGTGGTGCCGAATCTTATTCGGCGGCGGGGGCTTCTACGGAGCCGCCCTTCTGCTCGAGAATCTGACCGAGGCAAACGGCCAGGCCGGTGATGGGTGCGATCATGGTGCCCAGGACCTTGGAATACAGAGCGTCCTTGGAGCCGAGGGTGGACATCATTTCGATCTCGCTCTCAGACAGGACCTTGCCCTCCATGAAGGCGGCCTTGACATTGAAGCGATCGCCCAGCTTCTTGCTGTAATCGTTGATGATACGGAAAGGAGCGATGGGGTCCTTCTCGGCGGTGGCCAGAGAGGTGGTGCCGTTGAGAACGTCGTCCAGGGCGTTCATCCCCAGCTTGTCCAGAGCCTTTCTGGTCAGCGTGTTCTTGACGACGGAGTACTCGACCTCCTCCTTGCGCAGCTCGGCACGGAGTGCGGTGTCCTCTGCCACGGTGATGCCGCGGTAATCGACAAGGACGCCTGCGCCCGCGTTCTGGATGCGCTGAGCGAGTGCTTCGACGATCGCCTGCTTTTCGCTGAGAACCTTTGCGTTAGGCATGTGTGTTTTTCACCTCCACACGATTGAGATCCGCGCCCAAAAAGAAAGCCCCCGCGTCAACAAGACGCAAGGACACAAAAACAATCAAAAATCATGTTGATGTCCTCGGCAGGATTTACGGGCAGAACCCACCTGCTGTCTTCGGAGCGCTCAGATAATATACCAGACAGGGCGTGGATTGTCAAGGTTATTTTGAAAAAATAAAAGAAACGCTTTTCAAGGCCGCTGCAGGTATGGTATAGTACAGAAAAATCGGGAGAGGAGAGAGAATATGTCTGCTCTTGGGAAAGCCGCCGCGGTGCTTGCGGGAACACCGGTGGATACCGGTATGGGGGCGGAGCTTCTGCGCGGGCACGGGATCGACGCGCTCTGCTGCCCGGTGTCGCGCTTCCCGCTGGAGCAGGCTGCCTTTCAGGTGAAGACCCGGGAGGAAAAGCAGGAGACCCTGCGGGGGATCCTGCGCGACGCCATGGACCGGGGCTGCGGCAGCGCCTTCATCTACTGCAACTCCCTCTCCGGCTCGGCGGATTTCCCCGCCCTGTCTCGGGAGCTGGGCCTTCCGATCGTGACGCCTATGGATGCCTACGGGCTCTTCGCCCGCGCCTACAGGCGCCTTGCTGTGGTGGCCTACAACGGGCAGGCCCTGGCCGGGATCGACACCGCCATGGTGCGCGCAAATCCGGCGCTCATCCTCCAGCCGGCGGGCATCCCCTCGGTCACCATCGATATCGAGGCGGGCATCGCACCGGACGAGATCATCCGCCGCAACCACCTCGACGCGCTGGTGCGGTATTTTGAAAGCTGCGGCTGCGAAGCGCTGGTCCTCGGCTGCACACACTTCCCCTATCTGACTGAGGCGCTGCGGGCTTATACGGCGCTGCCCCTGCTGGACCCGGCAGAGGAAATGATCCGGCTTCTGCAGACGCTCGCAAAGACTTGATCCCGCAGATATAAAAAGGAGATATTCTATGTTCAACCACATGCTGACGGCAGTCAACGCGGTGCTGCCGAGCTTTCTGATCATCGCCCTCGGCCTCTTTATCCGCCGGCGCGGCATGCTGGAGGATAAGTCCCTCGGCAAATTCAACACCGTCGCCTTCCGTGTCTTCCTGCCGGTGCAGATCTTCAAGAACATCTACGACGCCCCCATGGGGGATGTCTTCGATCTCCGGCTCATCCTGTTCTGTTTCTTTGGGCTTCTCTTAGCGGGTGGGTTTGCCCTGACGACGGCGCATTTTGCGGAGCCCCGCCATGACCGCCGGGGCGTCATGGCCCAGGGCATGTTCCGCGCAAACTACGTGCTGCTCGGCATGCCGCTTGTGGAATCCCTCTTCGGGGAGAGCGGGTCCGGCCTTGCCGCCATGCTGATTGCGGTGAACATCCCGATCTATAACGTGCTGTCCGTCATCTTTCTTGACCTCTATGCGGGCGGAAAGGTCGAGCCGCGGAAGCTCCTGCGCGACGTGGTCTGCAACCCGCTCATCGATGCGACGGTCATCAGCCTCGCGGCCAAGGCGGTGCACCTGCCGGTCTACTCCCTCGGGCCCCTTACGAGTGCCTTCAAGTCCGTCGCCGCGGTGGCGACGCCGCTGTGTCTGTTTATCCTGGGCGGCTCCTTCGCCCCGGCGAGCGTGCGCAGCTATGCGCGCAGCCTCTGGATTACGGTGTTCTTTAAGCTCATCCTGATCCCGGGCCTTGCGATCGCGGCGGCGGTGGCCATCGGCATCCGGGGCATCCCGCTCGCGGTGGTGATGATGAGCTTCGGCGCCCCCACGGCGGTCAACTCCTACACCATGGCGCGGGAGCTGGGCGGCGACAGTGAGCTCGCCGCGGGCATCGTGGTAATCGCGACGGCCCTGTCCTGCCTGACCCTCTTCGGGTGGATCGTGCTCCTGCGCACGCTGGGCTTGTTTTGATCCACAGCCCCCGGCGAACAAAACAGAAGACGGGCGGACCCGCGCAAACATCGCGGATCCGCCCGTCTTTTTTGCAGATACGTTTGCCTGATTTGCTTCCCCTGCTCATCTCTTCCCAAATAAGTGATGAACTGATAGGAAACGATTCTTCCATTCTTCCGTTTTTCTCTGATACTTGCCATGAAAACACCCTTTCTTTTTGGCGTTTTCAGCGGCTCCACTTTCCTCTTGTGCGTTTTTTGTGCGCTCAGAGAACAACTATCAAAATCCAAATCGCTCAGAAAATACAGAAAAACCGCTGATTTCGACAGAAATCAACGGTTTTTCTGGCACGCGATAAGGGATTCGAACCCCTGACCTTCTGGTCCGTAGCCAGACGCTCTATCCAGCTGAGCTAATCGCGCATGTCTTTATTTGACAGCTTAAAGATAATAGCACAGTCCGGCGGGATTTGCAAGCCCTATTTTGCGGTTTTTGCAAATTTTTTCGCGGCGATCGGATCAGTGATGGTCCACGTAGAAGTATTCAAAGGCGCCGGTGGCGCAGATGGTGTCGTCGGCGTTCAGGACGTCCACATACACAAGACACATGGTCTTGCCCGCGCGGATCACGTGGCCCTTGGCAAAAATCTCCGAACCGCTCACCGGAAGAAAATAATGGATATCGGCGCTGCGGGTGACGGCGGGGCGCTGCTCCGCGCCCGCAAAGCTCGCCGTGAGACCGGCGGTCGCGTCCATGATGGTGCTGATAAGGCCACCGTGGACCTTGCCGTAGAAGTTCAGGTGGTGGGGCTGGATCGGAATGCGCATGAGGACCCCGCTCTCCGGGGAACAGGTGAGCAGCTCGCCCCCGCAATATTGGATAAAGCCGACCATCCGCTCCTGCGCGGCCTGTGGGACCTGATTTTCCATCGTATCGCCCTCCTTTTTTCTGCCAGTATAGCATAGCCATGCGGCCATGGGAAGTCCCGGGGCAGAAAAATCGGGCGAACACACGATGTGTTCGCCCGGAGAAGACAGCGCTGCCTGTCAGGCGGCATACTCCTGCAGCACCTCATAGGCCGCGTCGGTATACCCGATCGTGGCGCCGAGGGCCATCATGGTGAGCTCGGCGGGGTCCTCCTCACAGAGGATCTGGAACACCGAGGCGGTGACGGTATTGTCGGAGGTATCGACATAGTATTTGACGCAGGTGGGCATGCTGTTTAAGAGGTTGACCGCTTTGAATACATCGCTCAGCTTTTCCTCGCTGAAGCTGATGAGATTGTAGAGATCGATCCGAACCTCCGCGCAGTCCTCGGAGAAGAGGAGCTGGACGTTGCTCTCATAAGCGGATATGTCGCCGCTGTATTTGACGCGGACCATTTCAAAGTTTTCACCGTCGGCTTCGACGACGTCCATGACTTCACACTGAAAACCGTCAACATCCGCGACAGCCTCCAGGAAGGCTCTGGTGGTCTGGTACCGGGCCTCTTCGGCAAAGGCGGAGGCGCCGAGGGAGACGAGCAGCGCCAGGATCACGGCGATGGCGAGAAGACGCTTTGACATTTTCATAAAAAGTCCCATCCTTTCCTGTCTAATACGCTTTTGAACCGGTTTCATTGTAAACGCGGCCCTCAGAATTGTCAATCTCATACTGATTTTCATTATAAAGCAGACAACATCTACTTTTTATAGCGCCTTATGGCGCGTTGAAAATCGTATGAGACGTCAGTTGCGCCAGCAACTGTATGCCGCCGCAGGCGGCATCTATCAATAAATAGTGTCGACTTTTTATTGAATAACAGCATCATTCCTCGGCGTCGTAGCCGACGGGGATGCGTTCGAGTCCCCGCATCGCCTCGTCCACCAGCGCCTGCACGTCAAGGGCGGCCTCAGCCGCCTCCACCTCGGCCACGGTCGGGTGGGTGCGCGGATGGCGCGGCGTGAAGACCGTGCAGCAGTCCTCGTAGGGCAGGATGGAGGTATCAAAGGTACCGATCCTGCGGGCCATGGCAATGATCTCACTCTTGTCCATGCCGATGAGCGGCTGAAGCACCGGGAGCGACAGCACCGCCTGGGTAGACGCCATGGCTTCCATGGTCTGGCTCGCCACCTGCCCGAGATTTTCGCCCGTGACGATGGCCTTTGCGCCGTTATCCAGGGCGATGCGCTCGGCAATGCGCATCATGAAGCGGCGCATGATGAGGGTGAAATATTCTTCCGGGCACTTGTCGCGGATCTCCTCCTGGATGTGCGTAAACGGCACGACCTCCATGCGCATCTTGCCGCACCAGGGGGTGAGCAGACGGGCAAGCTCGATGACCTTCTCCTTGGCCTGCTCGGAGGTATAGGGGAAGGAGAAGAAGTGGACCGGGATGGGGCGCACGCCGCGCCGGGCGATCATCCAGGTGGACACGGGGCTGTCGATGCCGCCGGACAGGAGACTCACCGCGACACCGTTGGAGCCTACAGGCATGCCGCCCGCCCCAGGCACCGGGGCTGCGTGTACGTAAGCCGCAAGGTCGCGGATCTCGATATGGACCACAAGCTCCGGCTCGTGCACGTCGACAAGGCAGTCGGGAAAGGCCTCGCTCAGCTCGCCGCCTACATACTGACTCAACTCCACGCTTGTCATGGGAAAAGACTTGTCCGAGCGCTTGGACTCCACCTTGAAGCTCTTCGCGCGCAGCATGTCGTCCCGGAGGTAGGTCTTTGCCAGCGCCGCGATGGCGTCCTTGTCCTTTTCACAGGCGGCGGCGCGGGAGATGGCCACAATGCCGAAGACCTTCTGCAGCTCAGAAAAGGCCGCGTCCATGTCGGCGCCTTTCTCCGCGCCCTCCACGTAAATGGTGGACTGAAGGATGTAGGTCTTGAACCTGCCGATCCGGCCGAGACGCCAGCGGATATTGCCGAGGAGCTTCTGCTCAAAGCGGCGGCGGTTCAGGCCCTTGAGGATGATCTCTCCGACCTTGATGAGAATGATATCGTTCATGTTTGACTCCTATTTCTGTTTTCCGGAATTATATCATAAAAGGAAACGGAATTCAAATTACGCCGGGTACAGCACCACAAAGCAGCCGTAATGCCCCTCATGGAAGCCCGCGCGCTCGAAGATCCCGGTAGGCGCGCCGTTCCAGAGCACGTAGATCCCCGCGGGATCGAAGGGCGGGCTGTCATCCCGGACGTAGACAAAGCGCCCGAAGCGCAGGGGCTGAAGATACAGCGCGGGGTAGGACGCGTATTCCACCGAGGCATTAAAGTCCTGCGGGCTCATCTCCGCTGCGAGCAGCAGCTTCGGATAGTGCAGGGCTCCGGTCACGTAGACGGTACCGTCGTGCGAAAGCGCCGCATCCAGCGCCTCCTGCGCCCCGACGGTGAACTCCCCGTTCAGGGAGTCTGTATAGTCGGTGAAATAATAGCGCTCGAAGGCGGTAAAGCTCACGAACAGCGCCGCCAGCACCAGTGCCGCGCCGGCCCGCCGGTACCGCCCCAGCAGCCGCAGCAGGGTCTCTGCCCCGAGGGCCGCGGTGAGGACGACGGGCATGAGCAGCAGGTTCATGCGGTTTACATTCACGGACACCAGCGCCGTCTGCACCGTTCCGCACAGAAGCCAGATCAGCAGCAGAACCGCCGGATCGAAGCGCTGCTTTCGAAGCGAAACGATCAAGCGGCAAAGAAGCGCGCCGATCCCGGCGAGGCAGAAGGGCAGGGAGGCGGGATAGAAGAGACCGAAGCGCCCGGGGCTGTTCCACTTGAGCCCGTCCGTCTGCCGCAGCAGGATCGTGACCATGGTGCGGAGGTTCTCCGGGATATTATGCAGGGATATCTCCCCTGTCCGCGCCGCCGCCAGCTTCGGCACCGAGAAGGGACCGATGGAGAATTCGTCCATCAGCCCGTAGTTGACTGCCAAAAAGCCCACCAGAGGCAGGGCCAGCGCTGCAAGGATCAGCCCGGAGAGGAAGAGCTGCCGATCTGCCCGGGGCCGTGCGTAAAGGAGCATGAGCCCCAACAGGAGCGGCATGACCGGCCAGACGGCTGAGTAGGCATAGAGCGCGAGCCCAAAGCACAGGGCCGAGAGCGGCAGAAAGCGCCCGTCCTCCAGCCCCCGGCAGAAAAAGCACAGCCCGAAAAGCAGCAGGCCCGGGGCCATGTTGGACTCCAGCGCCCACCGGCTGAGCAGCACGTGCCAGGGGCAGAGCGCGAGCAGCGCCAAAGCACAGAGGCCGCCGCGCACCCCGCCCGTGCGCCGTCCATAGAAGTAGGCCGCCGGCAGGGAGGCCAGCCCCAGCAGAAGCTGCGGCAGGCGGATGACCCAGGTCCTCACGCCAAAAAGGGCGAGGAAGGGGATCATCAGATAGCTCTCCAGGGCGTTCATGCCGCTGCCCCAGGCGGTGAGATAGACGGGCCAGGCGTGCAGGGAGCTGTCCGCCCCGAAGTGCAGCAGGGCCCAGGCCTCATAAGCGGCGAAGGCCTCGTCCTGGTTGAGCCCCGGAGGCGCCGCGCCGAAACGGAAAACGCGCGCAAAAATCCCCAGCAGAAGCAGGAGGACCAGAATGCCCCCCTCAACGCCGGTCATGCGCGTATTCAGCTGCCGATGCTCTTTGTCCATATGTGCCTCGCTGCCTGTTGTCTCATGTATACTATTCATTCCGTGCGGGTCTGTCAAGCAAAAGCGGGTCGGGAGACAACAGCCGCCTTTTGAAAAAGGCGGCTGCATCTCATATGAATTTGTCGATGGCGTCGTTAAGCGCCTCGAGGGCCTGGGCGCCGCCGTCTCCTGAGGAGATGCAGTGTTCGAGATGGTCCTTGAGGATGATCTTCGCGGTGCTGTTCAGGGCAGAGCGCACCGCCGCGAGCTGCACCAGCACTTCCGCACAGTCCCGCCCGTCCTCCACCATGCGCTTGACGGACTCCAGATGCCCGATGGCGCGGGCCAGACGGTTCACGACCGCCTTGGTCTGGGTGTGGTCGTGGCGGTGGGGATGCGTGCCGTCCGGGTTGTGGGGGTGAGCATGCTCATGCGTATGCTCGGGCTCCAGCTCGTGCGCGTGGACGACGCCGTCGCCATGGTCGTGATAATACAGATGCTGTTCGTTTTCCATCGCATATCGCCCTTTCTTTCCTGCGCTGGAGGTACTATACCACGAAAACGCGGATTTCGTAACCCCGGTGGGGGGATATTTCTGCTTCCCTTTCGGGATGCGCGCTCACTGCAGCGCGGCGCGGAGGGCGGCGGCCCGATCCGTATCCTCCCAGCGGACGCCGAGATCCTCACGCCCCATGTGGCCGTAGGCGGCGAGGCTGCGGTAGATAGGCTTGCGCAGGTCGAGATCGCGGATGATGGCGCTCGGGCGCAGGTCAAAGACCTTTTGCACGGCCTCGCCCAGCGCGGCGTCCGACACCGTGCCGGTACCGAAGGTCTCCACCAGCACGCTCACCGGGGAGGCCACGCCGATCGCGTAGGCGAGCTGAACCTGGCATCGCTTCGCAAGGCCTGCGGCGACCACGTTCTTGGCCACCCAGCGGGCGGCGTAGGCGGCGGAGCGGTCCACCTTCGTGGGGTCCTTGCCGGAGAAGGCGCCGCCGCCGTGGGGGGCGCTGCCGCCGTAGGTGTCCACGATGATCTTGCGCCCGGTGAGCCCGGAGTCGCCCTGGGGCCCGCCGATGACAAAGCGGCCCGTGGGGTTGATGAGATAGCGGGTGTTCTCGTCCAGCAGCTCCGCCGGGATCGTGGTCTTGATGACCTTCTTGATCATATCCTCGCGGATCCGGCCGAGGGTGGCCTCCGGCGCGTGCTGGGTGGAGATGACCACGGTGTCCACGCGCACGGGGCGGCGCTGCTCGTCATACTCCACGGTGACCTGGGTCTTGCCGTCCGGGCGGAGATATTCAAGCTCCCCACTCTTTCTGACCTCGGTGAGCCGCATGGCCAGCCTGTGGGCCAGGGAGATGGGCAGGGGCATGAGCTCCGGGGTCTCGTCGCAGGCGTAGCCGAACATCATGCCCTGGTCGCCGGCGCCGTTCTGCAGCTCGTCCGCTTCGCCGGTCTTGCTCTCAAGGGCTTTGTCCACGCCCATGGCGATGTCGCCGGACTGTTCGTCGATGTTCAGAATCACACCGCAGGTATCGCAGTCAAAGCCGTACTTTGCCCGGTCATAGCCGATGTCGCGGATGACGCCGCGGGCGATCTTGGCGATGTCCACATAGCACTCGGTGCTGATCTCACCCATGATATGCACAAGGCCGGTGGACACAGTGGTCTCGCAGGCCACGCGGCCCATGGGATCCTTTTCCAGAATGGCGTCCAGCACCGCGTCGGAAATCTGATCGCAGATCTTGTCGGGATGCCCCTCGGTCACGGACTCGGACGTAAACAGATAATGACTCATTTTTCTATCCTCCAATTCTTTTTCAATCATGTATCGTTTTTGGGGCGGCTTTGCCTCCCCAAAAACACCATAAGTCGAACAGTGTGAGACCACGCGCCGATCAAACGCGGCTTGTCTCCCGTAAGCCGCGTGCGATAAGCGCGAGTACTTCGATATTGAAACGCTGTTTCAATATCGAAGAAAAACGCGCCCCGGAACCGGGGCGCGCAAAAGCTCAGATCATAGCCTCATCTTTCGTCTCACCGCCGGATTTGGCACCACGCTTTCGCAGGTTGCCGGGCTTCACAGGGCCGTTCCCTCCACCACTCTTGATAAGGTGTTCAATTGTGATTGCATTATAGCAGTTTTTCTCCGCTTGTCAATCCTTTTTGAAAACTGCGGCGCCGGGAGGGGACAATATTGCCCCCACAAAATGAGCCGGCTTTACTCCGCTGCCGTGAAGGAAAAGTCGTGGGCCCCGGCGTAAGTCTCGGCATAACTGCCGGCTTTGCCGATGATCGTCAGCCCGGTCATCGAGCCGAAGGCCAGCGCGTCGATACTCGTCGTCGTCTCGGGGATGTAGATATACGCGAGATTCGGGCAGTCCGAAAAGGCATTTTTTCCGACGGACGCGGTATTCTCCGACAGCTGCACGCAGATGAACGCGCCGCCGGAGAAAGCCTCCTCCCCAATCTCCGTCAGGGCAGCCGGGAGAACAAGGTCGGGGATCGGCAGAAAATGGATTGCAGCATTCGTCAACGCCTCGTTGCTGCGGCTGATGCTGACAGCGCGCCACTGTTCCTGCGTTCCGATATAATAGACGTCTGTCAGACTGTCGCAGGAGTAGAAGGCTTCACCGCCGATGCTGGTCACGCTGCTGCCGAGCGTCACACGCGTGAGACTGTAGCAGCTTCGGAAAGCATCAAAGCCGATGCTGGTCACACTGTTCCCAATCGTCACGCTTGTAAGCCCGCCGCAGCCGTCAAAGGCATAACTGCCGATGCTCGTCACACTGTCCGGGATCGTCACACTCGTCAGACTGTAGCAACTATAGAAAGCATCGCGGCCAATGCTGGTCACACCGGTTCCAATCGTCACACGCTTCAGTTTGCTGCATCTCCAGAAGGCAGAATCGCCGATGCTCGTCACGCTGTCCGGGATCGTCACGCTTGCCAGCCAGTCACAAGAGGAAAAAGCCCGTTGGCTTATGGTTGTCATGCCGCTCGAAATGGTTAAGTTGATATCGGAACAATTTGAAAAATCGCGCCATATCGGGGCTGTCACGTTCTTCAAATTGCTGCAGTTGTTGAAGGCGGAATCGCCGATGCTGGTCACGCTGTACGGGATCGTCACGCTCGTAAGTCCGCTGCAGCCGGAGAAAGCAAAATCGCCAATACTGATCACGCTGTCCGGGATCGTCACGCTTGTAAGCCCGCTGCAGCCGGAGAAAGCAGAATCGCCAATACTGGTCACGCTGTCCGGGATCGTCACGCTTGTAAGCCCGCTGCAGCCGGAGAAAGCAAAATCACCGATGCTGGTCACGCTTGAAGGGATCGTGAGATCTGTAATCTGACTATCATTGATATATAGATTATGTGCATATCTTAACGGATTTGTCGTGGAATCGGAAAACTGAATTTTGCACCACGCTTCCAAACTGCTGATATTTACAGCGGTCAGTCCGCTGCAGTTATAAAAGGCTTCACCGCCGATGCTGGTTACACCGTTCCCGATCGTCACGCTCGTAAGCCCGCTGCAGTACCTGAAGGCACCCTCGCCGATGCTGGCCACGCTGACCGGGATCGTCACACTTATCAGTCCCCTGCAGCTTTCGAAGGCACTGTCGCCGATATTGGTCACGCCATTGCCGATCGTCACGCTCGTAAGCCCGCTGCAGTATTGGAAGGCATAGCTGCCGATGCTCGTCACGCTGCCCGGGATCGCCACGCTCGTAAGCCTGCCGCAGCTTTCGAAGGCACTGCCGCCGATATTGGTCACACCGCTCCCGATCGTCACGCTCGTAAGCCCGCTGCAGCTGTCGAAGGCATAATCGCCGATACTGGTCACGCCGTTCGGAATTGTCATGCTCGTAAGTCCGCTGCAGCCACGGAAGGCATAGCTGCCGATGCTCGTCACGCCGGATTGAAGGATAACCGAGCGGATGTCATCCGTATACGTGCGCCACGCAGCATCGGAACCGTCGCTAAAATCGCTCATCGCGCCGCTGCCGGAGATGGTCAGTGCTCCGGTATTGTTCAAGGTCCAGGACAAATTGTCCCAAATACCAGAAATGCCCCATATTGCATACAGCGTCACGTCTCCGACCGGGGTGTAGCTGCCGGTGACACCGGAGGCCGCGGTGCTGCTCGTACCCCAGCCGAGAAAGCTGTACCCGCTGCGCTCCGGAACAGGGAGCGTAACCGCCGCCGTCGCCGTACTGCTGTTCCACTGGGCGTATAATGTCACGGACGCGTTCGCCGTATAGCTCGCGCCGGGACGATAGCTCGTCCCGCTGCCGTTTTGCGCGGTGTTCCAGCTGTTGAAGCTGTAGCTGGTCGTTCTGTTCGCCGTCATGGATGACGTGTCAACGCTGCCGCCGTTTGCGTCGAGCGTGACCGTATAGCTCTCCGCGCTCGAAGGGGAGCGCGTCGGCTGTGTACTGGACAAGGTGAGGCTGACGCCCCGGTCCTTGGTCTGAGCCGCCGGCGCGCCCATGCCGCCGTTTGCGTCGTATGAGACCGTGTACCGGGCACGCCATATCGCGTACAGCGTCACGTTTCCGACCGGGGTGTAGCTGCCGGTGACACCGGAGGCCGCGGTACTGCTCGTCCCCCAGCCGAGGAAGCTGTACCCGCTGCGCTCCGGGACGGGGAGCGTAACCGCCGCCGTCGCAGTGCTGCTGTTCCACTGGGCGTACAGTGTCACAGACGCGTTCGCCGTATAGCTCGCGCCGGGACTATAGCTCGTCCCGCTGCCGTTTTGTGCGGTGTTCCAGTTTTTGAAGCTGTAGCTGGTCGTTCTGCTTGCCGTCAGGGAGGTCACGGCAACGCTGCCGCCGTTTGCGTCGAGCGCGACCGTATAGCTCCCGCTTGAAGAGGCGCGTGTCGGCTGCACAGAGGACAGGGCGAGACTGGCATCCTGAATTTTGGCCTGAGCCGCCGGCGCACCGCTGCCGCCGTTTGCGTTGTAAGAAACCGTATATTCCGCGACGGCGCAATGGATCGCTGCGGAGGTCAGGCAGGTGTTGGCGGAGCCGACGGAGATCGCGTTCCACTGCGAATTTGTCCCGCTGTAATACACATCCGTCAGGCCGCTGCAGAGCTCAAAGGCAGAGGAGCCGATGCTTGTGATGCTGCCCGGCAGCGTGATGCTCTGCATCGCGTCGCAATAGTAGAAAGCGGAGCCGCCTATTGTTTGCGCGCCATTTTGGATAACGGCGTTTGTCAGTCTCCGGCAATTATAAAAGGCCTTCTCGCCGATCGTTTTAACGCTGCCCGGGATGCTGATCTCCGTCAGTTCATTGCAATTGTAAAAAGCGCCCTCATCGATCGCTGTCACGCTGCCCGGGATCGTGACGCTTGTCAACGATCCGCATGCTTGAAACGTGTAGGGAGAAACACGCGAGAGGCTGCTCGGCAGCGTGATCCCCGTCAGGGCAGTACAGTTATAAAACGCCTTCTCGCCAATAAACGCGACGCCGCTTCCGAGCGTGATGCTTGCCATGGCGCGGCAGCTGCTGAAGGCATGATCTCCGATCAATGTCACGCTCTGCGGGATCGTGATGCCGGTCAAACTGCTGCAAAAGGCAAAGCCATACTCGCCGATTGTCGAGAGAGAGGACGGAAGCTGCACGTTGTTCAGACCGATGCAGCGGGAGAAGGCATTGTCTCCTATCCTGGTCACGCTCTGCGGGATCGTGACGCTTGTCAATTCGCCGCAGTCGTAGAAGGCAAGGTTTCCAATGTTCTCTACCCCGGAAGAAATGGCAACGCCGGTAATACGGTCTTTATACTGCCTCCAGGCGCTTGTCGAGGATATGGTGAAATCGTTCATCGCCCCGGAGCCGGAAATCGTCAGCTTGCCGGCACTGTCCAGTGTCCAGTACAGGCTGCCCCAGGTGCCGGACTCTGCGCTGGCGGAGGGGGCGAGGCACAAAATCACGGTCACGCAGAACAGCAGCGTCAGCGTCACACGCAGCAAAGACTTCATAGCAGGACCTCCCTGCCTTTCAAAAATATAATAAGCACTTTGTGCCTATTATACCATACCCTCTCCGGCCCGCGCAAGGCGCGAACCTGATCTCTGCAACCCACGAACCTGATCTTTGCAACCCGCCCTGTGCTGAGGATTTGTGCTCAACAAATCACGCTGGTCTATTGCGGGATTGTGTGGTATAGTGTTTCCATCCCCAACAAAGGAGACAGAAACATGAAACAGACACGGGAATATCCCGTTTTTACCGTCACCAAAAAGGGCACCCGCTGGGTCGAGGGGGGTCACCCCTGGATCTACGCGGAGGAGATCCTGTCCAAAAGCGCGGAGCCAGAGAACGGCGCCCTCGCCGACGCGGTGAGCGAGGGGGGCAAATACCTCGGCACCGGGCTCTGCAGCCGGGAGAGCAAGATCGGTCTGCGCCTCATCTCCCGCAACGCGAACGACCGCTTTGACGCGGCCTTCTGGCGCCGCCGCATCCGCTACGCCTGGGACTACCGCAAAACCGTGCTGGACGCGGAGGACCTCGCCTGCTGCCGCGTGATCTTCGGGGAGGCGGACGGCTTTCCCGGGCTCACGGTGGACCGCTTTTCCAACATCCTCGTCACACAGACCCTCTCGGCGGGGATGGAGCGGCTCAAGGACCGGATCTTTCCCCTCCTGCTGGAGGTCCTGCGGGAGGACGGGCAGGACGTCCGCGGCATCTATGAGCGCAACGATGTCGCCATCCGCGCCCTCGAAGGGCTCGGGCAGGGGAAGGGCTGGTACGGCCCGGAACATCCGGAGAGCGTGATCACCGAGATCTGCGAAAACGGCGTCAAATACGCGGTGGACGTGGAGAACGGACAGAAGACCGGCTTTTTCCTCGACCAGAAATACAATCGCCGCGCGGTGGCGAGACTGGCCCGGGGGCGGCGGGTGCTGGACTGCTTCACCCACACCGGGTCCTTCGCCCTGAACGCGGCGAAGGGCGGAGCCGCACACGTGACGGCGGTGGACGTGTCCGAGAGCGCCATCGCCATGGCGGAGGAGAACGCTCGGCGAAACGGCCTGGAGGCGAATATGGATTTCGTCGCGGCCGACGTGTTTGAGCTTCTGCCCACGCTCAAGAAGGGGGACTACGATTTTATCATCCTCGACCCCCCGGCCTTCACCAAATCCCGCAAAACCGTGGGCCGGGCGGAAAAGGGCTACAAGGAGATAAATCTCCGGGCCCTGCGGGCGCTGCCCCGGGGCGGCTACTTTGCCACCGCCTCCTGCAGCCGCTTCATGCCGTCGGAGCTCTTTGAGAAGATGCTGCGCTCCGCCGCCCTGGACGCAGGAGTGGAGCTCCGGCAGATCGAGGCCCGGCAGCAGGCCCCGGACCACCCCATTCTCTGGAATGTTCCGGAGACGGACTATCTTAAGTTTTATATATTTCAGGTCGTATAAAAAGGAGGCGTTTATATGGAATTCAACATCAACCACCCCGTGCTGTTTCTGCTCGCGGGGATCGTCGTGCTGGTGGTGCTGGCGCAGTCTCTGCACTTTCTGCGCAAGGCCTGGCGGCGCGGCAGGGAGATCGGGATGCCGATGGAGAAGCTCCGGCGCGTCGCCGCGGGCACCGCGATCTTCACCGTGGCCCCGGCCCTTGCCATCGTCATCAGCGTCATCAGTCTCTCCAAAAAGCTGGGGGTGCCGCTGCCCTGGATGCGGCTGAGCGTCGTGGGCGCCATCACCTATGAGACGCCCGCCGCCGCCAACGCCCTGAGCGCCATGGGCCTTGAATGGGCCGGGATCACGGAGCTCACCGCGACCCAGTATGTCACGGTCGCGGCGGTGATGACCATGGGCATCATGGTGGGTATCTGGCTCGTACCGGTGGTGGGCAAAAAGCTCATCGGCGGCATGATCGACCTGGAGCGCCGGGACAAAAAGTGGGGCGATATTTTCTCCGCCGCCCTGTTTCTGGGCATGATCTCGGCCTTCCTCGGCTACGTGTTCGATGATTTTACGGACGTGTTCCGGGGCGAGCTGCAGGGCCTCGTCCCCCCGCTCGTGATGCTGTGCTCGGCCCTTGCGATGGGCCTCTGCGCCCTCGCCATGAAAAAGCTGAGACTCCGCTGGATGAACGACTATGCCCTGCCCATCAGCCTGCTCGTCGGCATGGCGTCCGCCATTCCCATCACGGCGTGGCTCGGGTGAGGAGGTGCGAAGATGAAAAAGGAACTGTCCTATCTCGACTCCGTCCACCGGGACGGGCGCATCTGGAACCTCTCGGTGGTCGTTGTGCTGATCCTCTTCCCCGTCCTCGTGAGCGTGCTGTTCAAGGCGCCTGTCGACTGGCGGGGCTTCGGCCTCGGCATGCTCTCCACCGCGCCCATGTACTGGGCCGTGGGCATCATCGAGACCTTCACCTATGTCCCCATGCTGGGCGCGGGCGGGTCGTATCTCGCCTTCGTCACGGGCAATATCACGAATCTCAAGGCCCCCGCCGCCCTCAACGCCCTGGAGCTCGTGGGCGCCGACGTGAAGACTGAGGAGGGGGAGATCGTCTCCACCATCGCCATCGCGGTCTCGAGTATCGTCACCACCCTCATCATCGTGCTGGGCGTCGTGCTCATCACGCCGCTCACGCCGATTCTGAATGCTCCGGCCCTCGCCCCGGCCTTCGACCAGATCCTGCCCGCCCTCTTCGGCGGCCTCGGCGTGGTGTACATTGCGCGAAACTGGAAGATTGCAGTGGCCCCGGTGACGCTGATGCTGGCGCTCTTCATCACGGTTCCGAACCTCGGGTCCTATGTGGGCGTCCTTGTGCCGGTGGGCGTGCTCACGGCCCTCGGCGCCGCGCGTATTCTGTATAAAAAGAATCTGCTCTGAGGAGGAGAGACCATGGTCGTTCTGTATATTCTTTTGGTGTTCGCCGCGGTGATCGCGGCGCGCACGCTGATGTTCACGCCAAAAGCGGAGGAGAAGCGGGATTTCGAGCCCATCGAGCAGGACCGGGAGGCGAGCGTGCAGAACCTCGCGGCCCTCATCCGCTGCAAGACCGTGTCTTATGAGGATCACAGCCTCGAGGACGACGCGGAGTTTGAAAAGCTCATCGGGCTCCTGCCCACGCTCTATCCCAACGTGTGGAAGACCTGCCCGCTGCAGCGCTTTGACGGGCGCGCCCTCCTCTTTCACTGGAAGGGCAAAAGCGCGGGGGATCCCGCGGTCCTCATGGCCCACTACGATGTGGTGCCCGTGGAGGAGGAAAACTGGGAAAAACCCGCCTTTGAGGCCGTCGTCGAGGACGGCGTGATGTGGGGCCGCGGGACTCTCGACACCAAGGTCACCTTCAACGGCATCCTCTCCGGTGCGGAGAACCTTATAAAACAGGGCTTCCGGCCGGAGCACGACGTGTACTTCGCCTTCTCCGGCGGGGAGGAGATCAACGGCCCCGGCGCGCAGAACATCGTGCAGTACTTCAAGGAGCAGGGGCTCACGCTCAGACTGGTCCTGGACGAGGGCGGTGCCGTGGTGGAGGACGTGTTCCCCGGCGTGAAGGGCCAGTGCGCCCTCATCGGCATTGCGGAAAAGGGCCTCATGAATCTCGAGTTCTCCGTCTCCGGCGCGGGCGGGCACGCCTCCGCCCCCGCGCCCCACACGCCCGTCGGGAAGCTCTCCATGGCCTGTGCGAAGGTGGAGGGGCACCCCTTCAAGGCCCACTTCACAAAGCCCGTCCTCGAGATGTTCGACACCCTGGGCCGCCGCTCGAGCTTTCTCTACCGCATGATCTTTGCCAATCTCTGGGCCTTCGGCTGGGTGCTGGACCTCATCACCAAAAAGTCCGGGGGCGAGCTCAACGCCCTCGTGCGCACCACCGTGGCCTTCACCCAGATGAAGGGCAGCAAGGCCCCGAACGTCATCCCGCCCACGGCCTCCATGGTGGCGAACCTGCGCCTCAATCCCGCGGACTCCGCGGATTCCGCCGCGGCATACATCCAAAAGACTGTCGGCGACGCGGACATCAAGCTCACGAAGCTCACCGCCATGGAGCCGAGTCCCATCTCCCGCACCGACTGCGAGGGCTGGCAGATCGTCTCGAACGCCTGCGCCGGGACCTGGCGGGGCTGCGTTGTCGCGCCCTACCTGATGGTCCAGTGCTCGGACAGCCGCCACTACGGGCAAATTTCCGACCGGGTCTACCGCTTCTCCGCCATGGACATGACGGCCGAGGAGCGCCACTCCATCCACGGCAACAACGAGCGCATCCGCCTGGAGGTCATCTGCCGCGCTGTGGAATTCTTCATGCGCGTCATGAAGCAGCTTTAAGCGGCGCCTTGCCGGGCACTCCTGTCGCTTATACACAAATTTCGCCGGGAGGGGCAGAAGTATTTTTGAGGATTATTGACATCTTTGCCCCGGCGCGTTATAATTTTGCTGCAAAAATCGAAAGCACCGCAGCCGTATACACGCGGCGCTCTCGAGAATGGCGGTACAGCCGCTAATAATAAAAGGAGGAAAACCCATGAAGAAACTGCTTGCCCTGGTCCTGGTCATGACGATGATCGTGGCCCTGTCCGTGTCTGCGTTTGCGGATGGAAAGGCGCCCGAGGATTACGCCGGCACCCTGACCATCTACTCCCCGCACGACTCCGATCCGCTCAACGACGGTGTTGCTGCGTTTGAGGCCGCTTATCCCAACGTGAAGGTTGAGGTCGTGGCTGACGGCACCTCCAACCTGGTCGCGAAGA